>CAZOGX010000010.1:1751-10894 GCA_964579805.1 Candidatus Woesearchaeota archaeon
TCTCAAGAGGTAGGAAATAAAAAAATGGAAATGCCAACAGAAATGCAGCACCAGGCAATGGGTTATGATAGAGCTGCGACTATGTTTTCTCCAGACGGACATTTGCTACAAGTAGAATATGCTGAAAAGACTGTTAAACTTGGGAGCTCCAGCGTGGGTTTGGTTTGCAAAGATGGAGTAGTAATTATATCGGATAGAAGGGTGAGGGATAATTTGATTTCTGTTGAATCGGTTAATAAAGTCTTTGAAATAGATGAGCATATTATTTCAACCGCATCAGGTATTTTGTCTGATGCTAGAATTCTTATTGATGGAGCACAAGTTCAAGCTCAACAGCATAGAGTCACCTATGGAACTCCAATTGATGTTGTTTCTATAATAAGAAATATTGCCGATAAGAAACAAATGTCTACTCAATATGGTGGATTAAGACCTTATGGTGCTGCTATAATGGTTGCAGGTATCAGCAAGGATAAACCTCAACTATATACTTCTGATGTTACTGGAAATTATTTTGCTTATAGAGCTAACGCTGTTGGAGAACACGACGAACAGATAAAGGAGATATTGCGAAGAGAGTTTAGAGATGATATGAGTGTTGAACAAGGAATTTCTTTCATTATGAAGATATTCAAGGATGTACTTCAAAAGAATTTTGATACTGCAAGATTTGATGCTGGATATGTTAAGACAAATGAGGGAAAACTCAAAAGGCTTCAAGGAGAAGACCTTAAGAAGTATTCTAAGTAATAAGGTTTAAGAAGGGCACTTGATGTTTTTTAACTATGACTTGCAGTACACAACTTGAAATTTGTATCCGTTATAATCCCAGCCATACCTCTGGCCCTCATGCACTTAGAAGCGAAGATAGAAATTTTAGAGGAGGACATCATACTTTTCAAAGACTAATTCACACTTTGCAAGAAGGCCTTAATGCGACAAATTCAGTTGTGGCTTTAAGCGTTTCAGAGCAATATGGGGGTCCTCATAGAGATAAAGCTATGGCGGTTGTGAAAGCTCACAACGATTTATTATTAAATCCGCCACGAACAGATAGAAAAAGTCTGCTAAAAGAATACGAGGATCAGCCTTTTTCTTGACAATAATATTTAAATAACTCCTTCTTTTTCTGTTGTTATGCCTTATGTTGAAGCGAGACTTAAAATAAAGGGAAAAGAATTTCAAATTTCTGTTGATGTTGATGAAGCACTTAAAATAAAATCTGGTAAGGGCGGGAGTGTTGCTTCTGCGCTTAATTCTCCTGAAATTTACTTTGACCTTAAAAAAGGAATGAGGGCTTCTGCTAATGAGTTGGATAATTACTTTGGTTCTAAAGATATATATAAAATTGCAGAGAGAATAATAAAAGAGGGTGAAGTTCAGAAGCCTCAAGAGTATAGAGATGCTGAAAGAGAAGCTAGAATAAAAAGAGTTATAGATTTGGTTTTAAGAAATGCTGTTGACCAGCATGGTAAGCCTTATACTGAAGAGAGAATAAGACGTGCAGTTGCTGAAGTCCACTTTAACTTTGATAACAGACCTGCTGAGCAACAAATGAACGAGCTTGTTGACAAACTTAAAACAGTAATTCCTATAAAGGTTGAGCTTAAAAAGATAAAATTAATAATTCCTGCAAGATTTACTGGACAAGTTTATGGAATTATATCGGATATAAAGATAAGCGAGGAATGGATTTCTAATGGAGACTTACAGGCAATTGTAGCGATACCAGCAGGCATGCAGATGGACTTTTATGACAAACTTAATGGAATCACTCATGGGGCTGTAATGAGCGAAGAAGTCAAAGATTGAGTTGTAAAAACATTTAAAAACCTCTTATGCTGGGTATTTTTGATTAAACACATTGCGGAGCATTATTATTATCCGGCGTGGTTGTTAAAGAATTAAGATGGACAAAGATTATGAAAATGAAGAGAACTTTGAAAGTTTATCTGAAACAGATTCCGAAGGTTATGAAAGTGGTGAAAAGCGAAAAATAGTTATTCCTGGAGAGGTTATAATTTCTGGAGAGGATTATCTTCCTGGCGATGGAGCTAAAAGGGTTGGAGAAGATATAATTGCTGGAAGGTACGGGCTTGCTGAAAAAGTTGGAAGAGTGGTTAAAATAATACCTCTATCTGGTGCTTTTTTGCCTAGAAGAAATAACGTTGTTTTAGGAAGAATAGTTGATTTTACAAACAATGGTTGGCTTGTAGATATTGATGCTGCTGGTTCGGCATTTTTACCGATTGCTGAATCTCCTCGTTTTATAAACAAAAGCGAGATGGGAAGTTTTCTTGCTGTAGGAGATATGATTGCCGCTAAAATTTGGTCTGCCTTCGGTAAAAATATAGATTTGAGTTTGAAAAGCAAGGGTTTAGGAAAACTTGAAGAAGGTTATGTTTTTAAGATAAATCCTAGCAGAGTTCCTAGGGTGATTGGAAGGGAAGGGAGCATGATAAATATGATAAAGGAAAAAACAGGAACTGATATAACTGTTGGGCAGAACGGGTGGATTTGGATAAACGGACCAGTTGATGGAATAATAAAAGCAAGAAAAGCAATTGAGTTTGTTTCAGATAAAGTTCATGTTGGTGGATTAACAGATAAAATGGAGGAATGGTTTGGGAATAATTAACATGGTAGCATTAACACAAGAACCTGATTCGCACTATGAAACTATTACTCTCCAAGATTGGATTGACCTTACTGGAGCAGAGAGGATGGGGAGAAATATAGTACGTACTAGGGAAGATTGCGTTCTGATAGAACCTCCAGATTCAATAAGTCACCCATGGTTAAGGGTGTCTAACGAAGGAATTGAGGCATTACAACCTAGATCTGTTCCAAAGCACACTATTGAATGGCTTGCTGGGATGGATCTAAAAAACACTTATAATGCTTTAGAAGCATTTGATGCATTCATAAAAGGTCATAGAGGTTATTCAAGATGGTTTGCAGAAAATGATTTTGTAGAGGTGAATGTTCCTCAACTTCCTTTGGTATATAGAAGGGCAAAAATAGAGGTTCCAAGAATATGGTTATAAAAAGAATAGACGGAAGAAAGGCAGAAGAAATAAGAAAGATGGTTGCAAAAGTGGGCGTTGTTCCTAATGCAGATGGAAGTGCGATGTTTGCCTTCGGAGACACGGTTGCGATTGCTGCGGTTTATGGACCTAAAGAGCTTCATCCTAGAAATATGCAAAAACCCGACACTGCTGTTTTAAGAGTAAATTACGATTTGTTATCTTTCTCTGTTGACGATAGGAAAAAACCTGGACCGAGCAGAAGAAGTCAAGAAATATCAAAAGTTACTGAATGGGCTTTACTACCTGCCCTAGATATTAAAGAGTTTCCAAACAATGTTATTGACGTTCAAATTTATATTTTACAAGCTGATGCAAGCACAAGAACTGCAGGAATAAATGCTGCATCTATGGCTTTAGCGCATGCAGGAATCCCTATGAAAGATTTAGTTTGCAGTGTTTCTATAGGAAAATTAGATAAAGATATAGTCGTTGATGTTACTAAAGCTGAAGAAGACTGGAAAGAAGGAGAAGGTGCTACAGATTTGGCTACAGCTAAAATTGCAAATAGCGATGAATATACCTTGTTGCAAATGGATGGAAAAATACA
This sequence comes from Candidatus Woesearchaeota archaeon, assembly GCA_964579805.1. GTDB lineage: Archaea > Nanobdellota > Nanobdellia > Pacearchaeales > GW2011-AR1 > CAZOGX01. The sequence continues at coordinate 5,388 of CAZOGX010000010.1, forward strand.
AACAGAGTTGATGCAGAAAGCATTGAAAATGGCTGAAAAAGCATGTCAAGAAATTTATGAAAAACAGAAGCAGGCTCTAAAGGAGGTTGTGGAATAAGATGGCTATGGAAGTTTCTAATTTAACTAAAAATATTCTTGCTAGAATGTTTATGGAAAACAAGAGATTTGACGGACGTTCTCTTGAAGATTTCAGAGATATTCAAGTTGAAACTGGCGTTTCAAATAAAGCAGAAGGAAGTGCTAGAGTAAAGATAGGAAAAACGGAAGTAGTTGTTGGTGTAAAAATGGGTATTGGTGCTCCGTATCCTGATTCAATGGATAAGGGAAATCTTATAGTTTCAGGAGACTTACTTCCATTAGCTTCTCCTAGATTTGAACTTGGTCCTCCTGAATTCAACGCTATTGAACTACCTAGGTTAATTGACAGAGCTATAAGAGGTGCCGAACTTATAAATTTTGAGAAACTTTGTATCAAAAAAGGCGAGAAAGTTTGGAACGTATTCATAGACATATACCCTATAAACGATGACGGAAACATAATTGATGCTTCTGCGATCGCCGCATTAGTTGCTTTGAATGATGCCTATCTTCCAGCTGTAGATGAGAACTCAAATCCAGATTATAAACATAGAACAAAAGATAAAATACCTTTGCACAAAGATACTTATCCATTATCAATAACTTTCTACAAAATAGGAAATTCATTAATAGTGGATCCAACTCGAGAGGAAGAAGAAAGTTCTGATGCAAAAATAACTTGGGGTATATCTAAGCTGGATGGTAAACATGTTCTTAACTCGTGTCAGAAAGGATTCGAGGCTCCATTTTCCACCGAAGAAATTCAAAAAATGATGATATCTATAACAGGCATATATGATGGCCTAATCAAAAAACTTAAAAACCATCTTAAGTAGGTATTGAAATGAGTATGATAATGAATTTACTGGGTTTTCCGCAGCGATCTTCTAGAAGCTCTGAATTGACTCCTCAAGCAATTAATTTAATCGTGGGTCACGAATATACTAACTATAGAGCGTATGTTAGAGGTCCTGATTTTACTGTAGCCGTTAGCGATGCAGGATATGCCTTTAGATCTCCTGCGGGATTGGGAGTTGTTATGGGAGATTTCTCAGAGAGTCAAGCTCTTAAACTAACAACTAAATTTGTGTTAAAAGCGATGGAAATTGCAAATCAAAGAGTAGGAGATGAACTTGGATATAGAATTAGCGTTGAGATGGGTTCGAATATCTCTTCTTCAAAAATGCGAGAAATTTTACAAGGAATGGTAAGTGAAAGATGAAATCAACAAAAAATCAAGAATTTACTAGATATGAAATAGCAAGGATACTTGGAGCTAGAGCCTTACAAATTGCTATGGATGCTCCGTTGCTTTTGAAAATGAGTCAAGATGAACTTAAGGGCATGAAATATGATTCTATAAAAATTGCGGAAAAAGAATTTGAATCAGGAGTTTTACCCATATCAGTTAAGAGACCTTTGCCTTTGAGAAGAGAAGAGAAGCTTAAAGAGATAAAGGAAGAAAAAGTAGATGACGATAAAATAGTTGAAAAAGAAAAAGAACTTGAGGAAGAAATACAAGAAAAAGCAGAGGAACTTGGACTTGTTAATTCTGGAGATGAAGATGGCGAAGATTCATCTGATACAGGTAGCGAGGAAGCTTAATTCTGTAATTAGTCTAAGTTTTAATTTGCTGTAAAGAAAAAATTTTAGTTTGTAGATACGTTGTTTAGAACATCAAGACATATTTATTAATCAAACTTTCTTGATTAATTTATGATAATAAAAGAGGTTTATGCACACAAGGTTAAAGACTCGCGAGAAGACGAGACGATTGAAGTTTCTGTGAATGGGCTCAAGGCAAGTTCTCCTTCTGGAAAATCTACTGGAAAATACGAAACCGCTCCTTATAATAAAAGAGGGATTGATTGGAATATTAATTATTTGAATGCGTGGAATACGGAACTAGAAATAAATAGTTTTGATGACCTTTATCTTTTAGAACAAAAGATAAAAAAGAATTTAAAATTAAAAGATGTGAAAGATTTTGGTGCTAATGCCTTGTTTGCTTTTGAATCTGCTGTACTGAAGGCACTGGCTAAAGAAAAGAAGAAAGAACTTTGGGAATTAATTAACTCGCGTTCAAGAAGATTCCCAACACCTGTAGGAAATGTTTTGGGGGGCGGGGTTCACTCGCATAATCTCCCAAAACCATATTTTCAGGAGTTTCTGATAATACCTCATGAAAAAAAATTTGTTGATAACATTAGAATAATGAATAGTGTTTATGAAAAAATAGGAGATTTAGTTTTAGGGCGAAGAAAGAAAAATGATGAAGGTGCTTGGGAAACTAATTTTAAGGATGAAGAAGTCTTTGATTTGATAAATAAAGTTAGAATTGAAAAAAATAACTTCTATGTTGGTGTAGATATGGCTTCCTCAACTTTTTTTAAGAAAAATAAATATAGATACGGCAGATGGTTTCTTGATAAAATTAAACAAATGAGGTCTGTTGAAACCCTTATAATGAATCATGATCTATTTTATATCGAAGACCCTATGCGTGAGGATGACTTTGAAGGATTTTCTAAGATAAATAAAAAATTTAGAAATAAATTGATAGTTGGTGATGATTTAACTGCAACTCAAATTGATAGAGTTAAGAAGGCTATAAAAATGAAGTCTATAAACTCTATGATAATAAAACCGAATCAGAATGGAAGCTTGTTAGAAGTTAGAGAAATAGTGAGATTATGTAAATTAAATGGAATAAAAACTATAATGTCTCATAGAAGTGGCGAGACCATGGACAACGCATTAGCTGATTATTCCTTTGGTTTTCAGACAGATTATATAAAATGTGGAATTAGCGGGAAAGAAAGAGAAGTTAAGTTGAGAAGGATGTGCGAGATAGAGAAAGGATTTTTATAAAATTAAAAATCCTTAAATAGACGCTAATGAAGTTCCGTCAGAAAGAGTAGGAGTTAATTTAGATTTAGGATAAAATAGATGGTTGGATTAGATTATCAAGTTAAAACTTTACTGGAAACTCAACTCCGAGAACGTTACATAATTCTATTAAATAAGGGTTAGCTTCTTTTTCTAATTCAAAGAATCTCTCATGTTCTTCTTCTAAGTTTATCTTTTTAGAAGGGTCTTTTGGATGAGGAAACCACCCAATTTTTTCCATAGTTATCTCCTCGCTAAAATCAAAATATTGAGGAGTGATATGTGCAAAATAATTCCGTATATTGGACAGTTCTTTTATCTTACATGTTATTCTATTAAATCTTTTTTTATCAGGATCTTTTATTATCTTTAATATTACGTCTATTCTAAGAGAAGATGAAAAGAAAGGGTTGTTTAAAACTCTAAAAATAAAATCCTTATTGATAGACTTAAAGTAATACATACTTATGGCTAAATTCATAAGTGTCTCAAGATTATTAAATTTGTCAAGAACATTTCTTCTTAATTCTTCAAATCTTTTTCTGTCCATAATCTAAAAATAGAAAGTTTGGTTTTTTAATAATTCGGGTGTCGTTTACTTTACAGCCTCTCAAAACATCAAATTTAAAAACCCTTAACAACAGAGAAATATAATAAATGTAGCAGGTACGGAAACGCGATACCAATAAGCCGTCCCGAAAAACCCCTGCACTCTTTATATAAGGTTACATAGGAAAAAATGACAAAGAAAGGAAATATAGCAGAAGAAATCGCTCACGAAGCTGAAAAGATTGTTAAGAAAACAATGAAAAAAGCTGAAGAGGCTATTGAGGAAGTAGTAGGTGGAGCGGAAAAACTGACTGAAAAAATAGGCGAAGAAATAGACAACATGGTTGAAGGTAAAAAGAAAACTGGTTCTAAAAAATCCCCTGAAGATAGCAAGGATGATAAGAAGAGCAAACTTGAAAAGTTAAAAGAAAAAGCCAAGGCACTTGAGGGAAAAGTCAAAGAATCTGGAAAGAAGGGAATAAAAGACATTAAAGAAGAAGTTACTGGCGAAAAGGAAGATAAAAAAGATATGCTTGTTCCTATAGAGGACTACTTGAAAGCCTCCATTCATCTGGGAACTAGAGTTATTACCCCTCATATGAGATCTTATGTTTATAGAAGAAGAGCTGATGGACTTGCCGTTTTTAACACCGACTTGCTTGATGATAAAGTAAAAGAGGCGGCAGAATACTTATCTGGTTTTGCTCCTGAAGATATTGTTCTTGTGTGTAAAAGAGAAGCTGGGTGGAAGGCAGTAAATAAGTTTGCAGAAACTTTTGGAATAAGAGTATTTACAAAAAAATATCCGGCAGGCATATTGACAAATACTAATTTGAAGGATTTTTTTGAAGCAGAGCTCGTTTTTATTTGTGATCCTTGGCTTGATAAGAATGCTCTAACTGATGCTAATAAAATAAAAATTCCTGTTATGGCTATTTGCGACACAAATAATTACACTTTTGGAATTGATAAAATTCTTCCTGGAAATAATAAGTCTGCTAAGAGTTTGGGGATAATTTTCTATTTACTAACTAAGCTTTATGCTAAAAATAGAAAGATAAAAATTGAAGATCAAAAGATAGAAGATTACATAGACGATTGGGCTAATTTGCAACCGCCTAAGTGATTCTAATAGGGTTTAAAAATAGATTTTAGTCATTGAGCTAATGAACAAGGGTCATTATGTACGCTTTGATGGAGAATCTCAACCTATTCATGTATGGGTAGAATTCTCTGCAAGAAATAGTTTTGAAGATGTCGCAAGGTTATTTTTAGCTATGGATGATCTCTATAAATCTATTGGAGGAGATGGATTAACTCTTTTTCATCATGAGAGCTATGTTGTCCATAGCGCTCCCTTATCTGAGCTTGATTTATTAATGGGAACTTCGTTTGAAGAAAGAAGGAAGGTTGTTGAATCTTCAGTATTTACACCAAGTGTCTCTAGGAGAGAAGTCTACAAATTTATATTAAAACATGCTATCAAGGGAGAAAGTAGGGATCGCTTAGTGAAAGATTTACGAGATGAGTTAATTCAAAGATATCCTGTCAGCATATGGGAAAACCAGTTCCCTTATTTTGAAGTTATTGATTTTTTATTAAGACGGAATGGAAAAAGCATTTCGCTCAGGGCAACTGAAAACAGATAAATTTTCCCAAATTCCGTCGAAACCTTTAAATACTATAGCTACTATAGTTGCTATAGATTAAGATGGATACCACAACTATACAGATAAGCAACGAAATGAAAAAGAAAATAGCCTCTTTCGGAGATAAGAGTGATAGCTATGACAAAATATTAAGAAAAATTTATTCTCTTGCTGTTAAAGAACAGATTAGAGAGTTTCTGATGTCTACTGATGGATATTTGACAATAGAAGAGGCAAGAAAACGTTTGCGGCAGATTGAGTATTTTAAACATTTAAGGCCTAATTAAAAATTTAAAAGAGGTGGGAGGTGAAATATATGGCGCGAAAAGGAAGAGAAAAACC
>CAZOGX010000010.1:10904-12916 GCA_964579805.1 Candidatus Woesearchaeota archaeon
ATGGCCAAAGTCAAGATAGCTCCTCAATTATTTAGCGAAATAAAGAAAAAATTTAAAGGGGAATCTCATAAAATAATTGATTTACTTGAAACTCTTGAAGAAAATCCTCATAAAGGAAAAATTGTTGGCCAGATAGGAGGAATATTAATCAAAGAATTAAAATATAAGAGTTTCAGATTTTATTTTATTGTAGATGGACATAAATTAAAGGTTCTTAGTGTAGAAGAATTAAGAGAGCTATTAATCCATTTTGTGAGAATGTCTGATAAAAACGATCAACAGAAAGTAATTAATGAAATAAGAAGTATTTTGTTGAAAATTGGTGAGGAAAGTTTCTGATTTTGAATGAAAACGATTTGTGGGAAAGGCTAGTTCCTGATTAATTTTCTAGAATTGCTAGAGGCTAAAGCTAGGTGCAAACTGCTAATTTTCCTAAAATCCGACGAAAGCTTTATAAAGTCCTGAAAAGGAAACTATAACATTAAGATGTTAAATTTAATGAGTGCCTTAACATTTATCGTCGGGTTTTATTCCGACAAACATGCTGTTAAGGTATGAGGTATGCAAAATAACTAGTTGTATAACTCAAACGAAATAATTTCTTTAATAATTTTTTGGAGGCGAGTGTATTGAATAATTTGATTTTGCCAAAATTTTCAGAAAAGGGACATAAAATTTCTATCGTTAAGAAGGAATTTTATATTCAGAGAATTTTCTTAGGAAAATCTCTGACTCATGAATTTTCATAGAAAATTCAGAAATCCAGTTGATCCCGCTGGAGATTGCGGCTATCTGGTTTGTAATTAGACATGCAAGTCTTTTCTTTTGTTCGCAAGAATTGGAGGAAGGCGAACTGCTCAGTAACACGTAGCTAACCTGCCCTCGCGCCGGTGATAACCTCGGGAAACTGAGGCTAATAACCGATAGAAGAAGGATACTGGAATGTTCCATCTTTGAAAGCTTGCGCGAGAATGGGGCTGCGGTGGATTAGGTTGTTGGCGGGGTAATGGCCCACCAAGCCGATGATCCATAAGGGCTCTTAGCGGAGAAGCCCTGAGAGGGAATCTGAGACACTATTCCCAGCCCTACGGGGTGCAGCAGTCGAGAAACTTCTGCAATGTACGAAAGTATGACAGAGCAAGCCAGAGTGCTTTTCTATAATTGAAAAGCTTTTGTGAGATGCAAAAAGTCTCACGAATAAGGACTGGGCAAGACTGGTGCCAGCCGCCGCGGTAATCCCAGCAGTCCAAGTCGCAATCACTTTTATTGGGTCTAAAACATCCGTAGCTTGCTTCGTAAGTCTCTTGTGAAATCCGGCCTCTTAAGGGTCGAAGGGCAAGAGATACTGCAAAGCTAGAGACCGGGAGAGGTAAGGAGTACAAATAGGGTACCGGTAAAATGGGTTGATCCTTTCTGGACTAACAACAGCGAAGGCACCTTACTAGAACGGATCTGACAGTGAGGGATGAAGGCTAGGGGCGCAAAAGGGATTAGATACCCCTGTAGTCCTAGCAGTAAACACTGCACACTAAACATTGGGGCCTCTTCGAGAGGTTTCAGTGCTGTAGCGAAGGCGAAGAGTGTGCTACCTGGGAAGTATAGTCGCAAGGCCGAAACTTAAAGGAATTGGCGGGGAGACACCACAACGGGTGACGCGTGCGGTTCAATTAGATTCTACACCGTGAACCTCACCAGGATCGACAGCAGAATGAAGGTCAGTCTAAAGGGCTTACCTGACACGCTGAGAGGGGATGCATGGCCGACGTCAGCCTGTGCCGTGAGGTGACCTGTTAAATCAGGTAACAGGCGAGACCCACATGTATATTTACTATGTGTACAATATACAGATTGCCTTGGTAACAAGGATGAAAGTGTGGGCTACGTTAGGTGAGTACAGCCTGAATCCCCTGGGCGACACGCGCGCGTCAATGGTAAACACAATGAGATGCAACTCCGAGAGGAGAAGCCAATCCCATAAAGTTCGTCTCAGTTTAGATTGAGGTTTGCAACCC
>CAZOGX010000011.1:0-12412 GCA_964579805.1 Candidatus Woesearchaeota archaeon
CTCTAATTTCATCTGTGGTGGCAGTTGTTATTTCATTAGTAGCCTTAACTAAATCTATGGGGTGGATATAATTTTCTGTGTAAAAAGTAATCTTAAATTAAGACTTATTACACAAAGCCCAGAAATACCAAAGCTTTAAATACCTAAAAGAGTCTTTTCTTTAATCAGTAGGTAAAGGATTACTAGCTAATCAATTATCATCACATTCACACTCACGTTGGGACGTTGAAATTAGATTAAGTCCGAATAGGATTAGATAAAGGCTAGATTCTGATAACTTTGATAACAAAGATAAAATGGCAAAAATAAGTCCGGTATCAATAAAATACATGATATATGCTAACTTTGAGGCTGAAGGCCCTCTAGAAAAGCCTGACGTAATCGGAGCTATATTTGGGCAAACTGAAGGTTTGCTTGGAAGCGAGCTTGAAATGAGAGAGCTTCAGAAAGAAGGGAAAATAGGAAGAATTGAAGTAGAAATTAACATGGTTGACGGCAGAACTGTCGGCCAGATTCAGTTGCCTAGTGCTCTTGATAAGAGCGAGACTACTATTATAGCTGCAACTTTAGAGACTATAGATAGGATAGGTCCTACTGAAGCTAAGATTGAAGTTTCAAAGATAGAAGATGTAAGAGGTAATAAGAGAGATTATATTATTGAAAGAGCAAAGAAACTTCTTGCTGGGTTGGATAATTCTGGAGATTCAGAGATGTCAAAGGCACTTAAAGATGAATCAAGAGCTGCAAAGATACAAGAATATGGAGAAGAAAGATTACCTGCTGGAAATCTTGAAGGTGATGAAATAATTGTTGTTGAGGGTCGAGCAGATGTAGTTAATCTTCTTAAAAATAGAGTTAATAATGTAATTGGGATGGACGGTGCTAAACTTCCTAAAACAATAGCTAAACTAGCTGAAGAAGGAAAGGAGATAACTCTTTTTGTTGATGGTGACAGAGGTGGTAAATTGATAGCTAAGAACGTAATGGACAATGCAAGAATAGAATTTATCGCTGTTGCTCCTGATGGAAAGGAAGTTGAAGAGCTTACTGGAAAGGAAATACTTCAGGCTTTAAGAAAAAAAGTTCCTGCAAAGGATTTTTTTAGAAAAAACTCCGGAGACTACACTGAAGAAGTTAATTTTGAGGGAGACGCTAAAAAAGAATTAAAAGAAAAGTTCAAGGAAATTGAAGGAACTAGACAAGCAATTCTTTTGAATTCTTCAATGAATATCGTTAGAAAAGTCTCTGCAATGGAAGTTTCAGGTGCAGTATCAAGATCAAGGGAACCTATTTTCGCAGTAGTAATTGATGGTAGCGCTACGAAATCAATTGTAGAAGTTTGTGAAGAAAACAATGTTAAGCATATCGCTGCTAAGAATTTTAGTGCGACAGACACAAAGATAAATTTGATTTCTCTTTAAACCACAAAATAATTTTTCAGTTAATTTTAAAAACGCATTTTTTGTAATTTATTTATGGCTATTGTTGTTAGAGACCCGGAGATACCCCATGAGGGGGATAGAGATGCTTTTCTTGATGGTCTGCGAGAAGGTAGGGCAGATCCAAACTCCCTTTTAAGAAGAAATTTTGGTGACTCTTTTAGAAACCATGAGCGCGATGATGTGGAACCATATAGACCTGGAAGAAAGAGAAGAAAACAAGAATATGAAGAGTAAGTTAAACTTAAATATCTAATTTTGCTTTAACTCTTATGGATTTTCAGTGGAAGAGAGGTCTTTTGGGTGTTTTAGTTTTAGTGGTTTTTATTGTTGCTTTATATTTGACTTTTGGTCAGGAAAACTGTCAAAGTTTTCAATGTTTTCAGAGGAATATGGCTTCCTGCCTTTCTGCTAAATACATAAACGAAGAAAGTGATGCTTCTTGGATGTATGAAGTTCAAGGGCTTAGAAATGGAATGTGTGAAATTAAAGTTACCCTATTAAATGTGAAAGAAGGAAGTCTTGAGCTAAGAGACTATGAAGGTAACTTTATGTTCTGTGCATATAGTAAAGGGTTTGTCGCATATCCTGAAAAAGACCTTGACTCTTGTCACGGAGAATTAAAGGAGAATCTTCAGGCAGTTATAATAAACAAGCTTTATGAATATGTTGTTGAAAATCTAGGGATAATTAATGAAGGTCTAAGGAGAATTTAAGATGATAAAATTCGGACCTGCAGGTCTTGGACCCGTTAAAACTGCTGAAGCGGTTTTGGAAAGTTATAATAGTCTTGGGTTGAGAGCGTGCGAGATTGCCTTTACTTACTCGGTGTATATAAAAAATAAAGAAGATGCTGTAAGAATTGGAAAAAAAGCTAAAAATCTTGGGATAGCTTTAAGCATTCACGCTCCGTATTGGGTAAACTTAAATTCTGCTGAAAAAGAAAAGATAGAGGCTACAAAACAAAGGATCATTGAGTGTTGCAGAGTTGGCGAGCTATTAGGTGCAAAGATAGTCGTATTTCATCCCGGATATTACGGCAAGAACAAAGAAGAAGCATATGAGAAAATAAAAGAAGGAATTATTGATATTATGGAAAGAATAAAGAAAGAAGGTTTGAAAATTAAAATCGCTCCAGAAACTATGGGAAAAACTGGTGTTTTTGGAAGTATCGAAGAAATCTCTTCTTTAGTAAAAGAAACTGGTTGTTCTTTTTGTATTGACTTCGCACACATTCTCGCCAGAGATAAATCTGTGGATTACGAAAAAGTACAAAAGCTCTTTCCTCAAAAAGAATGGCATTGCCATTTTTCGGGAATTGTTTATGGCGAGAAAGGAGAGAAAAATCATAAAAAAACTGAGCTAAAGGAGTGGATTGAATTATTAAAAAATCTTCCAAAAGATAGGGAAATAACTATAATAAATGAGAGTCCATATATGGTTGAAGACTCTATTGAAGGTCTTAAATTATTAAACTAATTCTTAGATTTATTAATTCCTTCTATTTTAGCTCGCATTTTTTCTAACTCGAAAATCTTGAATCTTGCACGCAAGGGGTCCGTTTTACAAATGTTCAAAATATCTAGTAGGAGTATTATGCTATTTTCAAAGCTCTCTTTTTTATGAACTTTTAATTTTTCAAGTCTATTCTTTGTCTCCGACGATATTTTTATAGTTGTTAGTGGCATACTTAGGTATACCAAGGCATACTTTATAAGCTTTATTGTTACTATATAATTATGACATATATGTTGTCATCGTAAAGTTTATAAAGCTGATTCCGGTATCAAAATTAACTAAATTTAAAATGGCAAAAACACAAACAATGAAATCTAAAAGTATTTTTAGTTTTCTTGTAGCAGTTCTGACTTTCGCTATGTTGGTTCCAGCAGCCAGCGCATTCGTTGACATAAACAACCTTTATGTTAATGGAATAGACCACTATGGTAGCAATACTATAGCGGGCGTTGAAGCAGGAGAAAACGTAGCAGTAAGAGTGAATTTCGAGGGACTTGAGCTTGTAAACGATGTAAGAGTCGTTGCAAAAATCTCTGGTGAATCAAGCCTTTCTGTAGTAACAGAAAGATTTGTCGTTCTTCAGGGAAGCACATATAGCAAGTTGTTAAACATACAACTGCCTTATGGAATAGACCCAAATGAAAGACACCTACTTGAAATCAGCATTGAAGCCCCAGGCAGACAATCTGTAACAGAATTGGTTCAATTCGAAGTACAGAGAGCTAGCTATGATCTTCAAATATTATCAGCTGATTTGACAGAAAGTGTAAAAGCTGGAGAAAACCTTGTTGCAGACATAGTTCTGAAGAACAGAGGTTATGAATTTGCGGAAGACAGTTACCTTGTTGTAATTGTTCCTCAATTAGGGATAAGCAAGAGACTTTATGTCGGCGATCTTGCACCGCTTGATCAGGGAGGAATTGTTCCTGATAAAGAAGATGCAGTTGCAGGCAGGATACACTTGCCTATACCTAGAAACGCTCCAGCAGGTGTTTACGATGTTAGAATAGAAGCCTACAGCGATGATGCTAGTGATGTAATGACTAAAAGAGTTGTTATAGCAAGCGGAAGCGCTGACAGCCAAGTTGTTTCATCTGTTACTGCAAAAACATTTGCAGCCGGACAGGAACAAATCTATACTATGACTATCGTAAATGCTGATAGCAAAATAAGAATATATGACCTTGTATTGGAAACCCCAAACGGGCTAACTGTTACCCTTGATGAATCAGTTATTGCTGTTCCAGCAGGAACAAGCAAGACAGTTACATTGAGAGCAGTTGCTTCCGAAAGAGGAACATATAATTTTGCAGTCAATGTACACGACGGTGAACTGGTAAAGAAACAAAGCTTTACAGCTAATGTGGAAGGCAAGGCTATTGGTGGCGGAAGCGCTGCTGTAGTTCTTACTATAATCCTAGCTATAATCTTTGTAGTTCTTTTGGTAGTGCTTATAGTACTATTAACAAGAAAACCACAGAAGTCCGATGAAATGGGCGAAAGCTACTACTAAATAAATTATTTTTTTTATTTTTTATATAGTAGCTTTTTTATATATGGAATTAGAAAAATGTATACGAGAAAAGATTATGACTGCCTTAGAGGCATTATTTACGGGATGACTATAACTCTTTCAGGCATGTTCTATGATTTTAAACCTACTCCTAAATCAGAGCAACTTTGCGCAATGCAGGCAGCGGAAAGGCGAGAAAATACGCATATTGCAGGATTGATAGGGTTGGTTACCATGTTTTCTATTGCTTCATCAACACTTTTTAAAAATAGAGAATCAATTGAAAATCGTTAATCAAGCTTTAAACTAAGAATTTTAGAAACGCCATCGTGCATACTTACTCCATAAAGATAGTTCGAATCTGTAATTATTGCATCGTTATGGGTGACTATTATATATTGACCGGAAGTCATGTATTTTTTTAGAAGTGCTGACAACCTTTCAGAGTTTCTTTTGTCAAGAGCGGCATCTATTTCATCAAATACATAGAAATGATAGGGCTTATATTCTTGAATGGCAAAAAGAAGAGATAAGGCTATTAATGTTTGTTCTCCCCCAGAAAGGGAAGTCACATCAAAATATTTTCCTTTAGCAAGTCTGATTACTATGCTTATTCCTCCTGCAAAAATATCTTCCTTATTTTCTATCTCAAGAAAAGCCTTTCCTTTAGTGTAAAGCTGTGAGAAATTCCTACTGAATAGTTCGTTAATCCCCGAGAAGGTTTTCATAAACGTCTTTTTCTTTTTCTTGTCTATCTCTTCTATTATCCTTAATATCTCAATTTTTTCTTTTTCAAGAGTATCAACTTTCTCCTGAACTCTGTCATATTCTGCCTTTATTTCATCATAAACCTCCAATGCACGCATATTTATTGAGCCTATGGTAGATATAGTTTGTTTGGCTTTCTCCAATCTTTCTTCAAGGAAATTTATTGAACCCTTTATTAATTCCACGCCTATATAGTCTCGCATTTCCATTTCCAAAGCCTCACGTTCTGCATCCATCTTAGCATTTCCTATTTTAAGATAGTTTATTTGCTCTTCAATCTGGGATGATGCGCCTTGAGAGGACGACAAGGATAGACTTTCCTCTTGAATTTTTCTCTGTATTTCATCTCTTTGTTTGAATAATTGTTTGAACCTTTCAGAAAGCTCTCTTTCTTCCTGTTCTTTTTCTTCCAAAGATAAACTTTTAGTTTCTATTGAGGACTGAAGTTCTTTTATGTCTTCGTCTAATTCCCCCATATCTTTTATACTTCTTTTTATTACATCTTGTAATTGCTCAAGCTCTCTTTCCTTGTATAACAATGTAGTGTCTAGGTCTTTTTCTGTTCTTGAAGATATTTCTTCAATCTCTCTTAATTTGGCGCTGTAATCGTTCTCTATTTTTGATAGGTCTGAAGATTTATTATCTAACGACTCTCTCTTTGAGTTAAGAGAGGCTATCTCTGATCAAGACTTTTTTCTAGATTGTTTATGAGGATTGAAATCCTAGAACGCTCTTCTTTTATCTTATCTAACTCGCTTGATGACTCCCTGAGATTTTTCTTAGATTCATCTATTTTAGAATCTGAATCTGAAAGAACATGTTTTATGTGTTCTTGAGTCATTTTATTCTGGCATAGCGGGCAAGTATCTATTTTGAGAACATTCTCTTTTATTTTCTCAAGTTGAGAGATTATAGTTTCTGAAGAAGAGATTATTTTAGTATTTTTTAGCTCGTCCTTCGAAAGTTCTAATAATGATTTCTTCAAAATATTTAGCTCTGATTCTATTTTTATTATTGCCTTATGAGTATTTTCAGAAGATGAGTATTTCAAATCAGAGGACATTTCTTCAATCTGCTTCAATAAAGAGTCAGATTCACTACTATTTCTTGTTACTTGGTGCTCTTTTTCTTTAATTCGCTCTCTAAGGTTGTTTAGCTCTGTTCTTAGTGAATATGCTTTCTTTTTTTCCTCTTCTATCAAAGACAATTCATGCTTCTTTTTCTTCAGCTCTTCCTGTTTCTTGGCTACAAGAGGCGACTCTTTTCTAAGGTCTCTTATCTCACTTTCAACACCTGGAATAGAAGACTTTATTTGCTCTATCCTTCTTTCTATTTCATGCTTTCTATTCTGGTAATTTTCTAATCTTACGCGAAGACCTTCAAGTTCGGCATGCAGGTTTGTTATACTCTCGTGTAAAGACTCTTGCTCTAGACCAGTTGATTTTTGAATATGCTTATTTATTTTGTTTATTTCTTCGTTATAAGAGTCTATTTTTTGTTGCATCTCAAACACTTCTTTTCTAACTTTGTCTCTCTGCTTTACTTTTTCTTCAATAGAAACTCGGAGTGAATCTAATTCCTTGGTTTTATCCTCTATTTTTCTATGCAATATGGATGCTCGACACTTTTTTATGGATTCTTCGAGTTCCTTAAAGCGCAGGGCTTGTGAGCGTTCTTTTTCTAAATTATTTAAGAAAGCCCTTCTTTCTCTTAAGACTGCTGAAATCTCCTTAAGCTTCTCATCAGTTTTATTAAGCTCGTTAATTGATTTTTCTTTTCTAGACTCATAAATGGATATTCCTGCGACCTCTTCTATAACTTTTCTCCTATCTTCTGGATGCATTTTTACTATCGCCTGTATCTGGCCTTGGAGAATAAGATTAAATCCGTGTGGATCTATGCCTGCATGAGCAAGCATTTCTATAACTTCTGCTCTTGTTTTTGTTTCTGAATTTATTTTATAAATGCTCTGGCCGTTGTGCCTTACAGTTCTTTTTATTATGACCTCTTCGGAAGGTATATTGAATGTTTTGTTAGTATTGTCAAAGACCAATTCAACATTTGCCTCCTTTGCAGGTTTAACATATTTTGAGCCCATAAATAGAAGGTTTTTTGCTTTTGCAGCTCGCATAGATTTTATGCTCAAACGTCCAAGAACAAAACACAAGGCATCTGAAACATTAGATTTGCCAGAACCATTTGGCCCGACAATGGTGTTTATTCCCTTATCAAAAGAAATTTCAGTTTTGTTGGCAAAACTCTTGAAACCCTGAATCACCATTCTTTTAACATAAGTCATTATTGATTATCGGAAAAGATGTATTTAAAAATTACCTAATAAATTTTAGCCCTAAAAAATCAAGTATTTTTGATGTTTAAAAGTTGTTTTTGGATTAGAAAAGACTAACTAAAACTCACCCAATTTTCTTTGCCCTTTCTTTTGATTGCTCTCTGGAAACATTGTTTTCCACGTTGCCCAGGATTTCCTGAAGATACCTGAATCCTTTAGCTCCTGCCCTTTATTTTTTAAGAACTCCTTTGTTTTTGGGTCTGAAGGGTAACCAGAGCCTATATCTCCATAAACTTTTTTTATTTTGTCTACTTCTTCTTCCCTTTCAACTTTAGCAATTATTGATGCTGCAGACACTATTGGGTGATTAAAGTCTGCCTTGTGCTCGCAGATAATCTCTAAATTTTTGTCATAATTGATAAATGAAATTAGTTTTTCTCTCCAACTTGAAGTGTTTATTGAAGGACAATCTATTACAACTATCATTTGTTTTTTGATATCATTAAGAGAGTTGATTATTTCAGCAGCCTTTTTAGCTTCTAAAGTATTCAAGTTTGTTCCTGAAAGCACGAACTCATCTATTTCTTCCGGAAAAGATTTAACTATTTTATGAGATATTGTTTTTCCTTTTATTAATTTTGATAATTGGATTCTCTGCGTATGAGAAAGAAGCTTTGAATCTTTTGCACCTAACTTTTTTAGTTCTTGTTCTTCACTTTTGTCTATTAATACTCCGCAAAGAATCATTGGACCTATTAAAGGTCCTCGTCCCGCATCATCAATTCCTAAAAGCAACATTTTGATTTTAGTAGATAAGTATTTAATTATCTTTGGTATAATAAGATTTTTAAAGAGGTTAAAAGTGTGTTCTTGATGATAGCCCGTCCTGAACAAATAACTCCTGATGGGTCGCTTGCTCCTCAACCAACCCCTCTTGGTTTAGAAAGTAGATTAGACCACTCACAAGAGATTGGAGAACTTCCAGATGAAGATATTTGTTCTGGAGAAGGTCTTAATGAACGTGGGGCTAAATTAGTCGGTTCTAAGGATTTTGAATTAAGCAAAGGAAGATTGGTTCTTCCACCAGATACTGTTTTTAAATATGGGTTTGGTGTTGATAGAAAACCTATCTTGAGGGAGCCTTGGATGATCGGAGCAACAGGAAGAAGTGTTCTTGTTGATATATTGATGACTACTACAAGAAGATTTTTTGGAGGAGAGAGGTTATATTTAGACCTTTATGGACCAAAGGATGATGCTCTGAAAGGAAGTACATCAATTTCTGTTAGTTCAGATGCTGTTGGAAGCCAGTTAGTTGAGATTCCAATATATGAACCTATTATAGCTAGGAAGGGTGTCTTCTTTGGATCTGAAGAAGGTGTTCGATTCGGAATTACAGGCCCATTGTTTGAAATAGGAAGAAATAGAAGAGGAATTGGTGAATCGCTTAGACGTGCGGCCTACGGTCCTGGACCTATTCTTCAAAGTTTTTCTGCTGTTCCTGGGAAAGAAGGTTCAAAAGTTATACTTGGTTTTGATGGAGATTGGGAAGAGACTACTTTAGGGAAAGGAGAATTATCTGATGCGTACGACCCTAGACATGTTTATGCCTGGGA
Source organism: Candidatus Woesearchaeota archaeon (assembly GCA_964579805.1). Classification (GTDB taxonomy): domain Archaea; phylum Nanobdellota; class Nanobdellia; order Pacearchaeales; family GW2011-AR1; genus CAZOGX01. The sequence continues at coordinate 9,145 of CAZOGX010000011.1, forward strand.
TGAAGGAGTTTCTTTTGAACTAGTACCTTTTGGTAGAAGGATGGATTTGTTATTAAGGGGTGAATTGAGATATTATATCCAGTTTGAAGGTCCTGGAAGATTGTGGACTTCAAATAGCGGATATAGTGATGGCTACTGGGGAAAAGTATGTACGCCAGCCCATTGGGTACATTCTGCCATGTCTACGGTAACTTCGCTAATTGGAAAACTCATACCTTAAATTGAATTGGTTGAAATTATCTGAATATTTTTAACTAAATTCTCTGATTCAAATCTTCTTCAAACCTTCCTAAAAGAAGAACCAGGTTTCTGTGAAAAATCTGTGGGAGTCCATGCGCTGCTATTATCTCTGGCTTGTATAATAAAAAGCCTCTAAATATTTCTCTTTCTTCTGAAGAAAGTTCTCTTATCCCTTTCTGTTTCCCATGCGAACACTCTTCATGCCTATTTCCTTTAAAACCTGGAATTTTAACACTTTCATCCATGAGATAAGTTAAATGTCGGTCAACATATAGGCATCTTAAACTTTTGCTAATGTTAAGTCCACTACCTGATTCTGGAGGAGTTCCACGAACTTCTAAATGAGCATTTGGAGTATGAAATTGAAGACCTGTGCTATATAGCATTCCTTCGCTAAATTCTCTGCGCCTAAGTATTCCTCGTCTAGCTTCTACAAGACTTGGCCTATCATTTTGATATAGAATACTGCCTCTGCTTCTCTTCTAATATTTAAACTCCACTTTAAGTGCTGTTCATCGCTTTGCCAGTATAAAGAAGAGGGCATGTTTTTTTAGATAATTGATTGTTTTTAAAGATAATTATGGTAAAACCCTCGCCTTAATTATCTTGATTTCTTTTATTGGCCTATCGCTTGCATCCGTTTGGACATCTGAAATCTTGTCTACAACATCCATTCCTTCTATTACCTTACCGAAAACTGGATGTTTGCCGTCTAGAAAATTATTATTGACTAGATTAATAAAAAATTGGCTTCCTCCTGTATTTGGACCCGCATTAGCCATAGATATTGTGCCTCTATCGTTTCTATCCAGCTTCGTTCTTGTAAATTCGTCTTTGATTCTGTAACCTGGGCCACCCATTCCAGTTCCTGTAGGGTCTCCGCCTTGAATCATAAAGCCTTCTATAACTCTATGGAAAATCACACCATCATAATAGCCTTTTTCAACAAGAGACTTGAAATTGCCTGCAGTGATGGGCATTTCGTCATACAATTCTATAACTATGTTTCCTTCTGTTGTTTCCAACTTAACCTTTCCTAGATCTTGAGAAGATTGTTTAATCATAAAAAATATGGACAAAACAAGGATTATTAATATTGCTGTTCCCGCGTATAAATTGGTTTTTGCTTTCATTTTATTAAAGACCCGATATCAAAATTTTTCCACTTTTTATTTATTATGCGCGGTTTTCTAATTTTGTCCTCGATCTTCATCTTATCTTACCTTCCTTCCAATCTTTAAGTATCTTCCTTGCTGTTCTATCATGGTCGATGGCTCCGCCTTTTTTGAGAAGATTCCATTTTTTTCCTAGCACGTCTAAGAGAATTTCTACGTCATTTTCTGAGTTTACTTGATAATGACTTTCTAACTTGCCAGGGTTTTCTTCCATTATATCTTTAACTATGAAGTCTGGGTATTTTACTTTTTCATAATTCTTTACGCTGGTTTCTATTTGTCTTTTTACAATTTCAGGATTGAGAGAGTTTTCTTCTTCTAGAGGAAGCACCCCTGGAGAGTCTACTAATAAAACGTTGCTACTTATCCTAACTTTCTGTATTCCAGTCGTGTGTCCTGCTAAGGCAGAAGTGCTTGCTTTTTTTCCTCCTGAAAGCGTATTGATTAAAGTGCTTTTCCCAGTGTTTGGGTATCCTATAACTCCAATTTTTACGTCTTTTTTCTTTACTCTTGATGCTTCAATTTTTATTAATTGTTTAAGTCTGGCTCTCCCTACAGGGCTTTTAGAAGAAAATAGAATATATGGTTGAAGTTCTGATAAATCATAATTCATTTTTATCTCTTTTATATTAGCTATGTCTGCTTTATTCAGAATAAAGATTATTTTCTTTCCCTGCTCTTTTATTGTTTTTTCAAGGAGCTTATTCCTAGTTTTATCTATGAATCTAGCATCTATTACTTCTAAAATTATGTCCGAATTAGCTATTAATTCTTCCACTATTTTCGGAAACGCTTTTTTGTGCTCGTTTGTAAATGGGGATTTGTGAAATTTACCGGTTTTCTTTGCTGAAAAACTGTATCTTACTCTCATAGTTAGAAGAGATTTTATTAATATATAAAGGTGTTTTTCAAGGAAATTGCATGACGCCGAAGGCAAGACCTTCAGGATAGTTTGAATCCTTGTTTTTGAACAGGCATCAACCTTTCTTTGAACGCCCGGACCAAAAGGCATGTGTTTGTTCGAGTCCTTTTGTCTGCTTGATTTTATCTTATTTCTTCCTAGACCCTGAGCTTTTTAAGCATTGTCGAGATAAAAATGGATAATTAAATGTTCATCTCCCCCATATTTTTATAATTAAAATGTCACCAAAAACTTAAAAAGTCTATTTTAAAATTATTATGATGGAAGAAAATTTTAAGAAAATTGAGGAAATTCTTATACAAGTAGGGTTAAGAATAGCAAAAAGAGGAGAAGGAGCTCTTTTTGTAATTGGAGATGTTGATTACAAGACACTTGTTGACCAGAATGTGCCTGCATTTAAAGCTATAGATAATCCAAAATTGCTGGAATCTCTTGCTTTAATGGATGGAGCAGTTATAATTGACCGCGATGGATATGTGAAAGCTTATGGCGCCCTGATAAGAATTAAAAAATTATTCAAAAATTTTGGAACGAGACACAGTGCCGCCTTAAGTGCATCCAAAGCTGCAAAGGGAAATTTAGTCGTTTTAGTTTCCGAGGAAGATAAAAAAATAAGAATTTTAAAAGAGGGAAAAATGGTTATGCAGATAGACGCCTTGCAGAAAGATGTTGAGAACTCTGTCCCAGCTGCAGTTAGGATTTTAGAGAGTATTGGAGCAGGAACAATTGGGGTTCTGGGAACAAGTCTTCTAGTACCTGGGGTAGGATTAGCAATGCTTCCAGGAATATTGGTTTTCGGGTCAGTTTATTATCTTGGAAAAATTTTAGCTAACAAGTTCAATGGAAGATAGTTTACACCTTCTTTTTATCTTTTTTAGATTCTTTTTCCTTTTCCTCTTTAGTTTTGATACTCTTTCCAATTGACTTAGAA
>CAZOGX010000012.1:0-12052 GCA_964579805.1 Candidatus Woesearchaeota archaeon
TACCAAAAACGGAATCAAACTAAGAATTATTCCGACAGCATTGGCAAAAGAGATTACTATTAAAGCGATGACCAATCCAACTAATGCATCAATCTGTCTTTTACCCTTTCCAAGAATTGCAGACTTCTGAAGTAAGGCGAAGACTAGAGTAAATACTAAAACAAAAGGCAACACTACCTCAAGAACAAATGGATTGCTCAATAAAGTCCCAGACTGAAGGAAAAATAAAGGAGTTTGACCAATAACATCAATCATGAAATTCTAGAATCTTTATTGTATTTAAACATTACTCAAAAAATGCTGTAAATCTCTAGATTTAAAAAAATCTACGAACCAGCTCTAAAAACTATCAAAAACTGTCGCACCAGCAGAAGGAGAACCGCTACTTGCTACAAAATCATGGCTTTCTTCTTTATTAGGAAGCGAGGTCTTATTAACAATGAAAATATCTCCTATAGCCTTAACAAACTGCTGAGGAATTATTACTCCTCTCGCACCACCAAGAACATTCATGAATCCACCACTAATTTTAATCTTCCAGCCATCTATCTTATTATCTATAAGGTTTACCTCTTCTATCTGGCCAAAATAATCCCCATCAGAAGTGTAAACATGCCTTCCGATAGCATCAGTCATCTTTTTTATTCGCAACATATTCAATTTTGATTGGGAGAAGTATTTATACTTTGTGTTTGTAAATAATATACTTTCCCGAATCTAAACAATGCGACATTTTGGAACGACAATGTTTATAAGAAACGTATTATAAATAATAAAATGACACTAAGAGAAACATCCCACATAATCATAGCGCTGGTTTTCCTTTTTATAGTAATAAGTTTTCAAAAATTTCTTTTAGAAGACTATTCTATGCTTCCAACCTTAGCACTTTTCGCATGCATAATAATTGGAATAAATGTTTTATCCAAAAAGATAATTGCTTCAAAATTAGATGCGGGTGTAGAACATTCTATTTGGACAATGTCTAGATTTGGATTCAAAAGAATATGGAGCACTAAAAAGAAAATCCCTACAGGTATCTTGATTCCAATAGTCATTTCTGCTTTATCTCTCGGAATAATAAAAATAATGACTCTTCTTACTTATGAAACAACAGCTCTTAAAAGAAGAGCTGCAAGAAGATTTGGATTTTACAGTTTCACAGAAATGACTGACTTCCACATAGCAGTAATAGGTGCTGCAGGAATATCAGCCACTCTTCTACTTTCATTAGTTTGTTATTTTATTCCTGGACTTGAACAATTAGCAAGACTTTCGGCTTATTACGCCTTCTTTAATATGATTCCATTCTCAAAACTAGATGGTGCGCAGATATTCTACGGTTCACGCCCAATATACTATGTTTTAGGAATAATAACAGTTATCTTTGCAACCTATGCGCTTTTCTTAATATAAGAAACTTTATTACTTCAACCACTTAGTTTAAACATGGCAACTTTATCGCCTAGAGAATATCAAAAAGCTATTTTCAATACGGCAAAAGAAAAAAACACTTTGGTAGTAATACCTACGGGAGTAGGAAAAACCCTTATAGCAATAATGCTCGCACACCACAAAATAAAAGAGCTCCCTTCGAAAAAAGTTCTTGTTTTAGCCCCTACAAAACCCCTAGTGGAACAGCATCTTGTTTCATTTAAATCTCAAACGCCTGACCTTTTTGCAGACGTCCAGTTATTTACTGGAGCAATTCCGGCAGATAAAAGAAAAAAAATATGGGAAACTTCAGATATAGTAATCTCTACGCCTCAGTGTATAGCAAATGATTTAAAAAAATATCTCTATGATCTCAAAGAAGTCTCTCTCTTGATAATAGATGAAGCACATCGCTGTTTAAAAAATTATGATTATAACTTCATTGCTCAAAAATATAAACAGCAATCAGAAAATAGGCTGGTTTTAGGTCTAACCGCCTCCCCAGGTTCTGAAAAAGATAAAGTTCAACAAATCTGTAAAAATCTAGATATAGAAAACGTAGAAATAAGGACTAGGGAATCAGAAGATGTTAAACCTTATTTGCAGGAAAGAGAATATCATAAAATAGAGGTGCCTTTCCCAGACGAGTTTAACGAAATACGAATATTATTGAAAAGAATATATGACTCTAAAATAGAGCAATTAAAGTCCAGAAATCTCTTGTTCGCTCCCCCGACAAAAATAGCGCTTCTCCAGCTTCAAAAAAAACTTGGTGCACAGAGCCACCTTGGAAACTTCAACATCCTTATAGGCCTCTCCTTGTGTGCGCAAGCAATCAAAATATCTCATGCAATAGAGTTATTAGAAACACAAACTCTTTCTGGACTAAAAGAATATCTGGATAATTTAATCAAGCAAGCAATGCAAAAGAAAAGCAAGGGTGTTCAAACCCTAGTAAACTCCGCAGAGTTTCAGTCTGCAATAACAAAATTAAGGAAATTGATTGAAAATAAAATAGAACACCCTAAATTAGAAGAACTTAAAGCCCACATAGAATCAGAATTCTTATCAAATCAAAATTCAAAAATAATAGTTTTTTCCCAATTTAGAGAAACTGCACAAGCAATCTCCAAGATTCTTAATTCCCTAAGCCCTATAAAAGCAAAAATGTTTGTAGGACAAGCAAAAAAATCAAGCTCTGGAGAAACAACAGGTCTAAACCAAAGAGAGCAAAGAGAAATAATTGAACAATTCAAAAACGGAGAAGTTAATGTGTTATGCGCCACTTCCATTGGAGAGGAAGGGCTCGATATCCCAGAAGTAAATGCTGTCTATTTCTACGAGCCAATTCCATCGGCAATTAGAAAAATCCAAAGAGCTGGAAGAACAGCAAGACTTAAGCCTGGAAAATTAGCAATACTTATAACAAAATCAACTAGAGATGAAGCACATCACTATGCCTCAATAGCCAGAGAAAAAAGAATGTATTCTGTTCTTTCTTCAGTAAAAGAAGACTTAAAAAACTCGAACAAGATTAAGACTCTTGAAGATTTTAAACAAAAATAAAATGCCCTTTGAAAACATCTTTTCATCTAGAAAAACAAAAAAGGAAGTCAAACATAAAATAATCGCAGACTTCAGAGAAAAAAATTCCCTTTTAATTTCTGAACTAGTAAAACTTGGAATAGAAGTGGAGTTTAGGCATCTTGAAGTAGGAGATTATCTGGTAAATAATGCAGCGATAGAAAGAAAAACCATCCAAGACTTAAAAAATTCAATAATTGATAAGCGAATATTCTCCCAATTAGAAAACTTGCAAAAATATCCTGATAAATTTATACTTTTAGAAGGGTTTGAATCAGAAAATCCTTATTCTGGAAACTTGCATGAAAATGCCTTTAGAGGATTTATAATCTCAGCAATTCAAAAAAGCAAAGTCCCAATAATATTTACATTAAACGAAAAAGACTCGGCAAAGTACATAACTCTCTTAGCCAAAAAAACAACCTCTTCAGAAAACCCCATGCGTATTTCCAGAACTGCAAAATCAGATAAGGAAAAAATTCAATTCGTTCTTGAAGGATTTCCTAAAATAGGTCCTTCAACAGCAAAAAAAATAATAACCCGCTATAAAACCTTCAAGAACTTCATAAATTCATCAGAAGAAGAATTAACCAATTTAATAGGAGAAAAAGGAAAAGAAATTTACAGATTAATAATTTTGCCCCTTAATTGATCTCTTTAATTTGTAATGCTCTTAATTGCCTATTTGAATTATACTCTTGAACAACGCCTCTAACAAATACTTTCTTGTTAAAGTAATTTTCATTGCATTCACATATAACTTCTACTCCATTCAAGTTAATTAATGATATTTGTCCTAAAGATCTCTGCGAACTGACCATTCCCTCTAAATAAACTTCTTGTCCCAAGATTAAATCTTCAATCTCCTCATAATCTACCAATTCTTTAGAATGAAACTCCAAAAAAAGGAGTAAAATAAATATTCCCAGAATACAGCAAATAAAGGAAACCTTTCTAAGACTTTCCATTTACTAACCTAGAAACCTTTATATTAATACTTTCCCTATTTCTTCCATGAGCTATGAAGAAAAACTGGCTATTATAAAATCAAATACCGAAGAGATAGTTTCGGAAGGGGAGCTCATTAAAATTTTAAAAACAAAAAAGTCCCCTGTAGCCTACTGCGGATATGAACCAAATGGTCCAATGCATCTAGGCCATTTTGTAACAGTCACAAAACTAATGGATTTGCAAAAAGCAGGTTTCAAAATAAAAATTTTGCTAGCAGATTTGCATGCAATGCTTAATAGAAAAGGAAATGAGAAAGAGATTTCAAAAGAAGTATCTAACTGGGTAAAAACACTAAAAGCAATAGGGATAAAAGCGGAAATAGTGCTTGGAAGTTCATTTCAATTTAAAAAAGAATATCAACTAGATGTAATGGCTCTTGCTCAAAACTCAACAATCAATAGAGGCTTAAGGGCTATGCAAGAGATAGCTAGAGACTTTGAAAATGCCACAATCTCACAACTATGGTATCCATTAATGCAAGCAGCAGACATAAAGCACCTGAAAATTGATGTTGCTGTTGGAGGAATGGAACAAAGAAAAGTGCATATGATCGGAAAGGACAGCTCAAAAATCTTAAACCATGAATTTATAGCCATACATACTCCATTAATAACTTCTCTAAAAGATCCAGGAAATAAAATGTCTAAATCTATCCCTGGCTCTAGTATTTCAATTACAAATACTTATGAAGAGATAAAGAGCACATTAAAAAACGCATACTGCCCAGAAAAAGTAATAGTGAATAATCCAGTACTTCAAATAGCTAAATTGATTATCTTCCCGATGCTCAAAAAAATAAGTATAAAAAGGCCTGAAAAGTTCGGAGGAAACCTAGAAATAGATAGCTACTCATCACTAGAACAAATATATTCTTCAGGAAAACTGCATCCTCTAGACCTCAAGACAACAATTACAGAAGAACTAGAGAAAATAATAGCTCCAATAAGGAAGAATTACAAATAAAATGCCTTCTATAAATGAGTTAAACTCCGAAATCATAAAAATAAAAGAAAGAAACAAAAATGTAGAAAGAGATAAAGCATGGGAGACCTCATATACTAGAAAAATATTGATAATTATTCTCACTTATATTGTAGTCGTGGTGACTCTCTATTTCCTTAATCTTCCAAACCCATTAACTGGTGCGATAGTTCCTGTAATCGCCTTTTTTCTCTCAACACTAACAATTCCTTTATTCAAAAAATGGTGGTTAGAAAACTCATATAAAAACTAACTAAGCCTTAAACTCTACAATATCTTTGTCTTTCAAAACGTGCATTAGTCCCACTTTCTGGTTCGCAAACTTTCCGGAAGGTCCTGTCAATTTAGTCTCCCGAACTTTTAAAGAGAATCCCTTATAGATGCTTTCAGCAACATCTTTTACGCAGCTACCCTCTTTCAAAACCATTGGAATTTTACTTGCCTCTTTTCCTGGCTCTTTCATATACACCCTTATTACGCCCATGCATTCAAAAATTTTTTTCCTAAGTTCCTCAAGTCCTTCTCCGCTTTCACCGCTTATGAGGATGCAATTCAATCTTTTACTTCGGCATTTATCATTGAGCTTCCTTTTTCCTCCTTCATCCAATAAATCAATCTTGTTTACCGCAAGAATTTTTTTTCCAGTAGCCTTAACAAGGACCTTGCCTACTTCCTCTAAATCTTCAATTCGTTCAACAACTAATATCAAACAATCAGCATTATTAACCACATTATAATCAAATTCTTTGCTTCCCACCGAAGGTAAGTCTACTATCTGAGCCTTTATTCCATCATAATGCATAGTTCCTAGCTCGGGACTTGTAGTAGTAAATAATCCTCCGCTAATTTTTGGATTTGCATTAGTCAACTTGCTTAAAAGAGTACTCTTTCCAGAATTAGTCTTTCCAATCAAAGCAACTTGAAAACCCTCCTTCCTTATGCCTTTCTTTCCTTTTCCAACTTTCTTCCCCTTTTCCTCCTTTTCCTTTAACTTTTTGAGTCTTGTTTTTAGTTCGGCAAGAAGATTTTCAGCCCCTTTGTGTTTAGGTGCTACTCTTATAAGTTCCTCAAGTTTCTCAATTTTCTCATCTAAAGTCTTAGCTGAAAGATATTTCTTTTCTGCATCAAAGTATTCGTGTCCTGCATTTATAGGCATAATAATTTAGACAATTAAGAGTTTAAAAAATTACCTTGTTCCATTTTTTTATATAAGTATCTAGTCATTCTATCCGACAAATGTTTGGAAGCATACGAATAAGCGTCGCTTCCAGCCTTCTCAAGGGTTCTTGAAATTCCATCTGCATAAACTCTTTCTCGTCTAATAACCTTATCTCCAAACAATAATTCCTCAAATAAAACATATTTTCCGTCAAAAGTTTTTTCTGCAACAGCCCTGCAAGAAAGTCCGGTCTCAGAATTTGAAGAAAAAACTGCCCAACCAAATCTATCTCTGTCCCCTGCTCCAAAAATAACCAAAGATAAATTAGGAAAATAACTGCTCATTTTCCAATCTAAAAAGGCATATTTTTAAGGATTATGGTCATAAAAATCTTTATTAATCAACTAACTCAAATGAATGAATGAAATTCAAAAAAAGAAAATTAAAAAATGGAGTAACTGTCCTTCATGAATATAGGGAGTTGCCTGTAATTTCCTTGTCAATCTCTAACCCTTTCGCAGGCTCACACGAACCTTCAAAAATAAAAGGTATTGCTCATTTTATAGAACATCTCCTGTTTACAGGAACAAAAACCCGGACTCATGAAGATATTTCCAGAGAAATAGAAAAAAAAGGAGGAATACTTAATGCTTTTACAGCACAAGATGTGACTTCCTTTTGGTTTAAACTGCCTTCAGAACACCTTTTTGCTGGAGTAGACATATTAATAGATATGCTAAAAAATCCTCTATTTGAGAAAGAAAAATTTGAGAAAGAAAAAAAAGTGGTAATTGAAGAGATAAAAATGTACCATGATGATCCTAAAACAAACATATTTGAAAAGATAATAGAAAACCTTTATGAAAAACCGTTTGGAGAGGGAATTATAGGTTCTAAAGAGACAATATCCCGATTAACAAGGGATTTTGTAAAAGAATATTTTGAAGAAAACTACTCGCCTGAAAATTATATAGTTACCCTAGTAGGTAAAGCAGATTTTGATAAAGTATGTAGCTATTTAGAAGAATCATTCAATAGAAAAAATAAATCTCCTTCAAATCTAAAAATAATTAAAAAGAATGCTGAAACCACTGAATTAAGAAAAGGAATCGACCAAGCCCATTTTGTTATTGGATTCCATGCCCCAATGCCTACCGATAAAAAAATATATGCTTTAGAAGTATTAGATGCTTATCTCGCAAATGGGATGTCCTCAAGACTATTTTTAGAAATCCGTGAAAAAAGAGGCCTAGCTTACAATGTATCTTCCTCCTTAAACAAAGAAAAAAATTACTCTTATTATAGCATATATGTTGGAACAACAAAGGAAGCAATACCTGAAGTCAAGGCTCTTATCTTAAAAGAATTTGACAATGTTAAGAACATGACTGAAAAAGATCTTGAAGAAGCTAAAGAAAGACTTAAAGGACTGAGAGACATTTCCGCTGAAGAAAGTCTAAACGTCATGAACGAAATCCTTTTTTCAGAAATAAGCGTTCAAGACGCAGAAAAATATTATTCGTACAAAGAACAGATAGATTCTATATCTCTAAAAGAGGTTAAAGCTATCGCAATAGAAATAGTTAAGAATTATAGTTCTGCATCTATTGTGCCAGACTAAAATAAATGTTTCTAGAAATATCTCTCTTTTTCGGAGCAATATTCTTAGGAGTTATTATCGGAACTTTTACTGGTCTAGTCCCAGGAATACATATTAATTTAGTCGCCTTCTTCTTGCTTTCAATTATCTCTTTTCTTTCAAACATTCCCCCATTATACTTTGCTATTTTCATAGTTTCAGTAGCAATCACCCACACATTCATAGATTTTATTCCGTCTATCTTCTTAGGTGCGCCTGAAGAAGACACATATCTTTCAATTCTTCCAGGGCACGAAATGCTTATGGAGGGCAAAGGGCAAGAAGCAATAATAATCACTCTTTACGGATCGTTAATTGCTATTCCAATCATTCTTCTTTTAACCCCTTTCATAATTTATTTTTCAGCTGGAATTGAGTCAAAAGTGTTCATATTTATCCCATTCATTTTAATTTTTGTTTCTTTATACATGACACTAAGAGAGAAAAAGGCAATTTCAGCAATAGTAGTTTTCATTCTCGCAGGATTTCTTGGATTTGCTACTTTAAACTTGCCCGTAAAAGAGCCCCTCCTGCCTCTTCTTACTGGATTATTCGGTGCGTCCTCAATAATAACTAGTATAGGTAGCAATGAAAAAATAAAAAAACAAAAAATAGTCCCTTTAAAGAAGATAATTGTTCCATTAAAGGAAATAAAATTTTCTATCTTAAGCTCTTTAATTACCTCTCCTATTTTTGCGTTTCTTCCTGCAATGGGGTCAGGATATGCGGCACTTATCAGCTCAGAGATAATAAAACACTCAAGAAAGAGCTTCCTTTTTTTAACTGGTTCATTAAACACAATTGTAATGGGCCTAAGTTTTATCCTTATATACTCAATTGGAAAATCAAGAACAGGAGCCGCAAATGCAGTAAGCGAAATATTGAAAGAAATTTCATTAAAACATATTTCATTCATTCTTCTATCCATATTAGTTTCATCAGTAATTGCCTTTATAATTGGGATATATTTAGCAAAAAAATTCTCTTTAATCATCAACAAAATAAGCTATAGAAAACTATCGCTCACAATACTTTGCATTTTAACCCTCATCGTTCTTTTATTTTCAAATCTTCTAGGCCTAGTGGTCTTCATAACCTCAACTGCCCTAGGAATATTTTGCATAACTTCAGGAGCAAGAAGAGTTAATATGATGGGCTCTCTGATAATTCCAACAATTTTGATTTATTTGTTTTAATGTCGATAACCTGCGTCATGAGTTCCAAAAACCATATTAGGATCCATCCTTTGTGGAGAAAAATCAGGAATCCCATGAGGATGTCTTCTATTTATCTCGGAAATCACCTCTTTATATGCATTATGAGTTCCATCGGGAACTTCATTCGCTCTTGAAGAATGAATTAATACTCCTAACCTTACAGCTTCTTCAACCAGATAACCTAAACCTCTTTGAGCTAAAGGGTGCTCTTCTAAAAATTTTTTTCTTAGATAATCCCTCTGCGACTGCTCTAAACTATGCCTACCTCGCCTCTGTGAAGCCATATTCTTATAATTCTAAACTACTATTTAATTATTATTGTTATATACTACCCGAACCACTTCCCCAGACTTTCCTGCTTTTCTTTCTCCCTTCCGAAAATACTTTCTATGTCTCCTTTAACAAGCTCAAGACATTCAAGCAAATAAGGACTGACCTTGTAAGTTCTTGCGAGATTTAAAGCACCCTCTAAATATTTTAAAATACTTCCTTCCGAAATAGTAAATATAATCTTCCCCCCACATTTAGTGCATCTCCCAGCAAGAGGAGGTCTTCTAAATTTCTCATTACATCCAACACATCTAAAAACTTGCATTGAAAATTTCCTAAAGTTACCCCTTATGTCGCTAATAAAATGCCTTTCAATAATTAATCGTGCAACATCTGAAGGATCAACAGCCCTAATCTTCATGCACAGCTCCATCATTTTATCAAGTTTGTCTTGCATAGTTGGTAAAGTTTTATAACTGGAACATAAAACCCCTTTATTTATATCTGAAGTGTCGTATGAAAACCATAAATTGGTAAACTCGTTTTCACCACCAAGCCTATTCTTAATTTGCTCCATTTTAACTTCTGAAGGATGCTTTTTATCTTTTGCAGCTTCAAATAATTCCAAAGTAATCTCCTTAGAAACATCTAAATCAAAAACCATATCATCTACTTCATTAGCCCTTATCCTCATATTCAATACTAAAGGGGCATCTTGAGTTCCTCCTCTATGTGAGGGGATAAACTTTCTTGAAAAATTAACCAATAAGTCCATAAGTAACATAACAGCAGCCTCATCTCCATCGCAATCTCTTCTCATAGCCGCATGAATATAAGGTGAAGAAAGTAATGCTTGAACCTTAGAAAATCCTATAAGTCTGCCTACTGCAGTAGCCGAAGTATGAGGAGACATACAACCAAACAATGCACCAATTAAATCTTCTGTTTTCTGCGCATTAAAAAACTTAGGCAACCCATATATTTTTTCAAATTCATCATCAATGAATCTGGAAACATTCAAAAAAACATCGTCTGCCTTCTCATCCGGAGTAATCGGGCAAGCCGGAAGAATTATATCATGAGGAAATATTTCAAGTAACTGGTCTCTACTTTCAAGCTTATTTCCGTAAATATCTTTTTCATATCCTAAAGAAATAAGTTTCTCAACGCTTGTTCCAATTTCGGCTGGTCTGAAATGAGTAATAGGCATTTCAGTCATATCATATCTTATAGTTCCATCCTTGTTTACATGTAAGTTATACTTAGCCCTGATTAATCCTTTCCCCAAAAACTCGCAACTATGATCTTTATTAGAAGTTCCTCTAACCCCTTTAATCACAACAGGTAAATCTTCGCTCCTCAAGCCTGTTTTCTTTTTTGCGTTATCAAAATAATATCTTATGTCTAAATTAATTTCTTTAAAATCTAGTTCTCTAGGATTATCCTTATCTGAGTAATTTTCCTGATTAAATTTCATTTTTTTTCCAAAAACACCGCACTCACATTTAGGATATATTCCTTCTTTTTTACATGTCTCGCAATAGAAAATAGGAAACTCTGCCTTGACAAAGCCCTTCTCAACAGCAGCCTGTAAACTTCTTAACCTTCCTCCTTCATCTCCTACGGGAAAAAGAACGTGTGGACTGCCAGTAAGCTTTCTTAATTTAGCTTTTTCAGGCCTGCCCATTCTAGCCCCGATAAATGTTCCAGATTTATCCTCAATTAATATTTTACTCATCTTATTGATCATGGAAAGCACATCAATTATTTCCTTATTTTGAGAAATAGTTTTATGAATTTCTTCAATACCTTTCTCTAAAGAATCAAACCTTAAGTCTATACCTAAATTAAATAATAGAGCCTTAGTGTCTATTTCAGAAAGAATAACATTTTCAATCGACGCCTTATGTTCACACCCAATGTTCTCCAAACTTTCCTTGCCTCTAGCAAATCTTTCTTTATCTATCCGCCCATATGGAAGAACCAAGCTATTGTTCCTTATAATTCCATGAGAAATCCAATCAATAAGAGAATAAAGCCCGCCAATAGATATTTCTCTCCAAAAGTAAATAAAGTCCGGATGCAAGGGAATTCCATATTTAGAAGAAAACTCTAAAGCTTCTTCAAAGGAACAATGGAGGTTTGAATCGGCGCCTTTTTTCCTAAGTTGCTGTAACCAATACTGCTCAATATATCCTTGTTTTTCAAGAGAATAATTTCTATTTATAAAATCTCCATAAGGCACCAAAATATCTCCTAGATAAATTATTTTTTTAACATCTGCATAAACTTTTTTTCCTTCTTCATCAGATTTTATCTTTCTTACGCTTCCATCTTTAAGAAGAACAATTGGTCCATCGATAGTATCGCAAGAAGCAACAGTACACCCCTTAGTGGGCTTCTCTATTTTTAATTGGGTGCCTATTGCAATAAAATCACCAGTTATAGCCATATTTGCTGGGTGAATAGCCAAGGCAGAATAACCAGTATTCCTACATCGCCCATATCTCAATCTAAAAGTCCCTGATTTTGAAGGATGCCCGAAAACAGGTCTTCCAGCCACAATATCTTGGATATATGTAGCTCCTCCAGAACTTCCTGAAACTTTGCTTTCTTTTATTTTTTTTTGAAGTTTAACAAAATCCTCCAGCCAATCCCATCCGTTCAAATTAAATCCTTTTTCCTTCAATGCTTTTACTCTTTTCAAAATTTTAGGTGCCTTTTGAGCAATACCTTCTCCCAAAACCAATGCAAATC
>CAZOGX010000013.1:0-4929 GCA_964579805.1 Candidatus Woesearchaeota archaeon
TTCAAACCCTGAACTAAATACTGCTTGCGAGAGGCAAAAAACAACCAGCTGTTTTGATGGATTAAACGAGGTTTATTGGACAGATAGTTGTGGAAATAGAGAGAACATATACGACTCAAATAAAATAAGGAGTTGGAATAGTGGAGAAGTTATGAGTAAGCAGGAAAGCTGTTCTCTACAATCAGGGAACAATCCTCTTGGAAATCAAAGAAGTTGTGGAAACTGTGAATATTTGCTTGGAAGTATCTGTGGGACGCCCTCTGACAAGGATAAAAATCCCATAAACGGCGAGTTTGTGTGTAAAGACCTTTCGTGCATAGATGATTCAGGACAAAAAAGAAAAAATGGAGAAAGTTGGTGTGCTTTTGATTCTTCAATTGGTTTAGACGAAGAAGATAAGAAAAACTTGGAGAGAAGTGTTGATGTTCCTGTAAGTAGACATTATAGACAGGTTTGTTTTGACGGCGAAGTAAGAACTGAAGCTTGTGCAGATTTTAGAAATGAAGTTTGCGTTGAACAGAGGGATGAGGAAGTAGATTTTTCAGCAGCTGCT
Organism: Candidatus Woesearchaeota archaeon; assembly: GCA_964579805.1. Taxonomy (GTDB): domain Archaea; phylum Nanobdellota; class Nanobdellia; order Pacearchaeales; family GW2011-AR1; genus CAZOGX01. The sequence goes on from CAZOGX010000013.1 coordinate 554, forward strand.
TGTAGAACTAACCTCTGGCAGGTTTGTCTTGAATCAAATACTGAAGAAAGTAAACTTGATAAATGTGAAGAAAATACTGACTGTTCTCTTCATGGAATTGAAATTGATAAGTTTGAGTTTGATATATGCGTTCCTAAATATCCTCCGGGATTTGACTTGAAAGTTGAAGGTGGAGGAGAAGTGGGACAAAGCATTTGTTCTATTGGGAGCCAAACCTGCACAGTTATTGAAGAAAAAAAGATTTCTGGATGGACTTGTGTTGCAAATTGTGATTGCCTTGAAAAAGAATTTGCAGAGAGCATGAATAATCTATGCATGAGCTTAGGAGATTGTGGAGGACATGTAAACCTTGCAGGAGAATATACTGATGATGGATATAGAGTCTATGAAGACGACGACCCTTCTGAAAAAGCAGGAAATTCATATGTTGACGGATTAAAAAAATACGTATCTCCTAGAGATGGACAAAAAGTTGAACCTCTTTCAAATAAAGAATTGGCAGCATTATTCGGAGTTCCGGAAACGACGTTTGAAGATTCTGGAAAGTTCGGAGATTTTTTGGGAAAAATTGGATTAGGAGCAACTGGTGTTTTCGTCTTATATGGAATGGCTAGTGGTGTTCCTATCTCAAACGTTCTTGGCGGTGCAGGGCTTGTGAACTTACAGGGAGCTCAAGTCTTAGGATCATACGGAAATGCCTTTGCGGGAGCAGCTGCGGGAGCAGCCATTGGTTTCTTGATTGGAAAGGCATTCGGTTTACAGGGAGATGCATTAACATTGGTAACTCTTGCAGGGGCAGCTGCAGGGATTGCAGCAAGTGCAGGAGTCTTTGGTCCAAATGCTACCGTGTTATTTAGCACAGGATTTTTGATTGCGGTGGTAGTAGTTGTAATTTTAGTAGCTATTGTTTTAAAACTTTTAGGAATAGGAAAAACTAGAGAGATAGAAGTTAAATTTGAATGTAATGCTTGGCAACCTCCTACTGGCGGAGCTGATTGTTCATTATGTGGAGAAAATGGGTTGCCTTGTTCAAAATATAAATGTCAAAGTTATGGGCAAGCCTGTGAATTTATTAACGAAGGAACTGATGCTGAAGCGTGTGTGAATGTTGGTGCAAGCGATTCTTCTCCTCCGATAATAAGTTTCAATGAAGAAATTTTAGAAAATAACTATAAAGTTGAAAGCACTGAAAATGGTGTCTTTATTAAATCAAATGAAGGAGACGGATGCATCAAGTCATTTACTCCTGTCTCTATTGGAATTAAACTTAATGAATATGGGCAGTGTAAAGTTGAAAATGTCCATACGCAAAAATATGATGATATGAACAGTTTCTTTGGAGGAAGTAATCTTTACAAAGATGAGCACGAAATGGTTACAATAATTCCTCCTGTTGAAGGTATAGACCCTGAAAGGAGAGAGGATTATAACTTGTATGTAAGATGTCAAGATTATGCAGGTAATAAAAATGTTCAGGAATATAACATAAACTTCTGTGTTCAACCTGGAGACGATTTGACAGCTCCAGTAATAAATAAATTCGTCCCTGAAATAGGATATGCTTCTTTGAATGCTAGTGAAAAGCAAGTACAATTCTATACTAATGAGCCTTCTAAATGTAAATATGACTTAGAAGATAAACCTTATGAGTTAATGAGAAATAATAGCGTTATCTGTAATAATGCTTTGAGGGCTGGGACTTTAGATGGTTGGCTTTGCGGTGCAACGCTTCCTGTCGCTAATGAGGCTGAAAAGAACTATTATTTTAGATGTGCTGATCAGCCATGGCTTGCTGAAGATGAAGATGAAGAAAACGATGAAAAAATAAATATAAATGCACAAAGTTTTGTTTATAAAATAATAAAGAGTCAGAATAATCTTTTAATCTCATCTGTTGACCCAAATAATCGAGAGATTACTTCTGGAACTGAACCTGTAGTTGTGCAACTTAGTATTTCCACAACCGGAGGCATTGACAATGGGAAAGCCTTCTGCGAATATAGTTTTGCTGGTGAAAGATTTATTGACTTTTTTGAAACATCAACAAACAGCCATAGACAGAAGTTTACCGGTCTTTTTGCTGGAGATTATAATATAAGCTTGCAATGCACTGATAAAGCAGGGAACTTAGCTAAGGCATTTAGTCAATTTAATATTAAAGTTGACAACCTTGGACCTGAGATAACTAGGGCATATCAACAACCTCGTGGAAGCTTAAATGTAATAACTAATGAACCTGCTGAATGCAGATATGACATAAATAGTTGCAACTTCAACTTTGTCAATGGAAGTGTTATGTCTGGACAAGGATTAATTCATACTTCAAGCATGCAGAACGGGCTTAAGTATTATGTAAAATGCAGAGATAGTTATGGCAATGCTGGAATGTGTCTAACTTTTACTGGAGGATATTAGATGCGGAAAGATTATAAAGAAAATCTGGTTAAAAAACATATGAACAAGAGGGGACAGATATCTATTTTCATAATACTTGCAATAGTCATTGTTGCATCTGTTCTAGCCTTTTTCCTTTTTCCAAGAATAGGCATATTAAGTGGTGAAGTTAACCCTTCCGATTATTTGAGAACTTGCATTGAGCAAGATTTAGAAGATGTTAAGGATATTTTGAGCAGGCAAGGAGGCTATTTATCTCCTGAAAATTCGGTAATGTATCAGGGAGTTAGTATTCAGTACTTGTGTTATACTTCTGAATTTTACAAACCTTGTGTTGTTCAACAACCCCTTTTAGTAAATAAAATTGAAAGTGAGATGAAAAGTTATCTTCAGCCAAGGGCAATTCAATGCGTTAACAATTTAAAGAACGAATATGAAAGGAAGGGTTATTCTGTGAGTAATGTTGTTGGAGATATGAACATAGATATAGTTCAAAAGAAAATAAACGTGGAATTTATTTCTCCTATGACTATTTCTAAAGAAACTACGCAGAGCTTTGAGAAATTCTCTGTGTCTGTAGAAAGTGAATGGTACGACTTGCTTCTTACCGCAGTAAGTATAATACAATATGAATCTACTGTCGGCGACTCCGAAACTGGGCTATATGTCCAATTTTATCCTGATTTATTAATAGATAAAATAAGAAGAGATGATGGAACCATATATAAATTAAGAAATATAATCACTAATGATGAATTTGTTTTTGCTACAAAATCATTAAACTGGCCTAGAGGTTATGGAGGATAAAAAATGAAGAACGCAATAATTATCATGGTATTTTTAATCTTTGTAGTTGTATTTGGCGTAAATTATGCTTCAGCTCAACAAAATACTGTGTGTTGTGAGAGAACGACCTCTGGAGCTTACTGTCAAAATGTTCCATCTGTAGAATGTGCTTCGGATTCGCAACAAGCTCCTACTGCTTGTGACTCTACTTCTTTTTGTAGAGCTGGAACTTGCTATGATAGTGGTGAAGGAACTTGTTTAGATAACACTCCTCAACTTGTATGTAATAATAATGGAGGAGTTTGGAGTGAAGAAAGCCCTGCACAATGTTCTCTTGGTTGTTGCGTTCTCGGAGATCAGGCTGCTTTTGTATCGCTGGTAAGATGTAAAAAGCTCTCTGCTGAATTAGGCTTGCAAACAAATTACAAGTCTGATATAAAAAATGAACTTGCTTGTATTTCCTCTGTTCAAACTCAAGAGAAAGGGGCATGTGTTTATGAATTTGAATTTGAAAACACTTGTAAATTTACAACTAGAGGAGAATGTGAAGGTTCTACTGGGAGATTAAATGGAACTAACTCTCCGGGAACATTTTATGCTAATAAATTATGCTCTGCTGAAGAACTTGGAACTAATTGTGGACTCACTAGAAGAACTACTTTAATTCCTGGAAAAGATGAAGTTTATTTTGTAGATAGTTGTGGAAATCCAGCTAATATATATGATTCCTCAAAAGTAAATGATAAAGAATATTGGACTAATGTTAAAGGAAAAGCAGAGAGTTGTAATCCTTTTCAAAGCAATGCGTTAAGTACTAGTTGTGGGAATTGCAATTATCTTTTAGGCAGTTTTGGAAGAGATGAAGATATAGCAGGAAGAAGTGCAACTTATGGAGATTATATTTGTGCTGACTTAAATTGTAAAAACACTCAAAACGGAAAAGATTACAAGCATGGAGAAAGTTGGTGTGTTTTTAATGATAAAGGCAGTTTAGGAGAAGGAGATAATTCTGTAGGAAGTAGATTCTTTAAACATATTTGTATAAATGGAGAGGAGGTTTTAGAAGCTTGTGAGGATTTTAGAGCAGAAGAATGCCTAGAAAATGTGATAGAATCTGAAGGAGTTGAATTTTCGCAAGCAGCTTGCAGAGTAAACAGATGGCAGGACTGCACTTCTCAAATAAACGCGTTAGATTG
>CAZOGX010000013.1:4939-8851 GCA_964579805.1 Candidatus Woesearchaeota archaeon
AAGAGATTGTATATGGAAAGAGGGAATAAAATTAGGAGTGCATGAACAGAATGAAACTATAAGCGGTAGTTGCCTACCTAAAAACTCTCCAGGACTTAATTTCTGGGAGCAAGGAGATTCGCAGAATATTTGTTCTCAAGGCAACTCGCTTTGCATAGTTACTTTTGAAAAAGGGTTCTTTGGAGGAGAGAGTTGCGTAGGAGATAGTTGTAGATGTTTAGAAGATGAATGGGTAAAGGAGAGGTCTGAAATCTGCGTTGCTTTGGGCGATTGTGGTCCAAAGATAAACTGGATAGGAGAAAAGGGATATAAAGAAGGATTCAATGTTACCATCGGTAAACCTGGAGACTTTGGTGTTTAGACTGAATAATGTAATTTCTTTTTAGTAACAACAAATAGAAAGATTTAAATATTGTTTTAGAGTATAGTTTTTATGATAAAAACAAGACTTGGAAAGAAAATTGCAGGTACTCTAGCTGGTCTTATAACTCTAGGAGGCATGGTTGGTTGTGATAGAAATATTAGTTGGGGAAGTATTAATGGACATTCTTCAAATGTAGGATATACAAATTCTGGAATGGGTGCTGTAGCCTTTAGAGCTGCTGGAACTCCTCTTGGTGATGCCCTTGGAAGTTTGGCTCAAGCAGAACATACAGCTTGGCAAAATGCTAATGCTGTTGAAGAAAGAATAAGAAAAATAAATAGCGAAGAAAGAGCAACTAATATTGGTCCTCAAAACGGTATCTTTTATGACCTTAGATTGCAAAGGGAAAATCAAAATGGAGTTCCTGTATTGGGTGTTTACGCTACTTTTTGTATTGAAAATTCACATGGTGAGGAAGATATAATGTTCATTATTGATTTATTAGGAACTAGAGATGAAAATGGGTTATATAACAATGCAGATGGAGAGATTGCTGTTGGTCGTATGCTTCCAAGAATAGAAGGAAGATATAAGGACTTTATTAATGAACGTTTGTTTATTCCAATAGCAGAATTACATGGACAAAATCCAAGAGAAGCGTTAGTGAGAGTTTATGACTTTGGACTTGGAAGGTCTATCGGTGCTAGAGAGTTTAAGTCTATAATAATTAAAGACTGAAACTAAGAATATTTATAAATCTCCTGACGCTAATTAGCTTATGAATAAAGAGGGTAGATTAATATTGTCTTTGAGCCAGATTTTTATTTTAACCCTTGCTATTTTTTCGTTTGCTTTTATTATCGGTGAAAGCAGTTATGTCAGCGGACAAGATGCTACTGGAGAAGATGAACAAGGAGGATTTGTAACTTCTGCAGTTCAAACGGCTTTAAACACTCCCACACAAGCAGGAGTAATAAGAGAAATAACTCCTACTGAAATTCCGTTTACATTGCCTTCAGATACTAGAGTTACACTTTCAGACGGTAATGTTTTAAGTGGTTCAGGAACAATAACAAAAAAATATAACTCTCAAACTAGGAGCTATGATTATTTTCTTTCTGGGGCTACTAATGCTCTTGGTGACCCAGAAAAAAACGCATTGTCTGAAGCTTTAGGTTACAATCCTTTTTCTGCGACTCCTACGCCTGGAACACCTGGATTTGAATATAGCGCTAATATACCTTTGATAGGTAGTGTTGGAGGAGTTCTGGGGCACGTATTAGAAGGAGCAATGTGGGCTGGGTTTGTTATAGGAATTATACAGCTTGCAGGAGCAGTTGGGCTTGGAGAAGAATATACTGGGGCTTTGACTAAAGCCGCACTTGCTGGGATAACTGCTGGAAAATTATCTTATGTTTTGTTTGGAGACAAAGCAGGAGTTGCCGGAGGCAAAGGATTCTTAGTTAATGGCGGACCTACTGCCGGAATATCTTCCCAAACAGCAACTTTAATAGGAATTGGGGTTGCAGCTGCTGTTTTTATTTTAACCTATAAAAAAGAAAAAGTAAAGGCAGTTAGTTTTCAGTGTCTTCCTTTTGAGCCAGCTCTCGGAGGAAACAAATGTGAAGAGTGCAATAATAATCCATTTGAGCCGTGTAGCGAATATAGATGTAAAAGTTTGGGACAGGCATGTGACTTGGTAAACAAAGGCACTGAAGATGAAAGCTGTGTCTGGATAAATAAAGGGGATGTTAATTCTCCGACAATAACTCCTTGGACGGAGGCACTTACAGAAGGGCATAGATACATAGACCATAGTACTCTTCCACCTTCACTAGGAAGCAAGATTGTAAGAGATGGTGCAAGTGATGGATGTCTTCAAGCCTTCACTCCTCTAGAATTTGGAATTATAACCAATGAACCTGCTCAATGTAAAATTGACTTGGTCCACAGAGATAATTATGAACAGATGACTTTTTATTTTGGAGAAACTAACCTTTATCTTTATAATCACACTCAAAGAATGTCTCTTCCTGGACCCGACTCATTGAATGCTGAAAGTCCTGAACTTCAAAATAATGGTCAATACGATTTATATGTAAGATGTCAGGATGCTAATGGAAACTTTAACGTTCAGGAGTATTCATTCCAGTTCTGTGTTGACCCTAGTCCAGACACAACTCCTCCAGTTATAGTAGACAGTTCTATTCTTTCTGGAAGCCCTGTTGCGTACCAGATTGATAAAGCAGGAGTTGATTTCTATATTAATGAGCCTGCTCAATGTAAATGGAGTACGCAGGATAAATCTTATGATGAGATGGAAAACTCAATGGTTTGTTCAACTTCAGTCTCTGAGATAAATGCTAGGCAACTATATAGTTGTTCTACTGAATTTACAGGAATAAGGGATAGACAAGAAAACAAATATTTCTTGAGATGTAAAGACCAGCCAGCTAAACCAGAAAATGAGAGAAATGTAAATGTTCAAAGCAAGGAATTTGTTTTGAGAGGAAGCCAGCCATTGAACATAATAAAAACTTCCCCTAACAATGAAAAAATAACTGGAAGCAATAGTGTTGTAAATGTTAATCTTGAAGTTGAAACGAGCAACGGGGCAGATGAAGGAAGAGCAAGCTGTTATTTCAGCAATACTGGAATAGAGGGAAGTTATATCCAGATGTTTGAAACAAATTCCTTCGTGCATAAACAATTATTGAGTTTATCTTCCGGAAATTATCAGTATTATTTTAGGTGTGTTGATGCAGGAAGCAATTCAGATACACAAAGCATTAGTTTTGAGGTGGAAGTTGATACTGTTGCACCTCATGTTACAAGAGCGTATAAGGACCTAGATGCATTGAAAATTATAACTGATGAAGATGCAAAGTGCGTCTATTCGCTAAATAGCTGTAATTATAATTTTGAAGAAGGAATTGCATTAATTTACTCAAATCCTAGCTTTAAACAAAGACACTTTGCGCCTTGGAAAGCAAATACTGCCTATTACATAAAGTGTGCAGATGATTTTGGAAATCAGCCTAACCCTAATGAGTGTAGTATAATAGTGAGTGGGGCGAATATCATTTAGTCAGAAAGATTTAACTATTAAAAATGTTTTTTCCAATCATGAAAATAAAGAAGAGAGGTGAACTTTCGCTTTCGTTTAGTTTTATTTTTTCTATAATCTTGATAGTTGCTATAATTGGAATTGCTATTTATACGATAAACTATTTTCTTGACTTGGGCAGATGCACAGATATAAGTTTGTTTTACAATGATTTTCAGAGAGAGATAGACTCTGCTTGGAGTTCTGAAATAACCAGAGATACATTTACAGGAAAATTGCCTGGGAATATAGAGAGTTTTTGTGTTGGCAACCTGAATAACGCATTAGATAAGCCAGAATATAATGAACTTAAAAGATATTCCAGCATTGATGCTAACGCCTTTATTTATCCTCCTAAAAATGCTTGCGAACAACCATTTAAAAAAATACAGCACATAGATACTAGAGAAATAGGGTTTGAATGTTTTCAAGTTAATAATGG
>CAZOGX010000013.1:8861-12004 GCA_964579805.1 Candidatus Woesearchaeota archaeon
AAGAGTAGAAATAGGCTTGGAAAAGGGGAGTTTTGACTCGTTGGTTAAAGTCAAAAAGAAAGAATGAACATCCTATTTATATGTAAATATAATAGATTTAGAAGTAAAATAGCAGAAATTTTATTCAAGCAATACAATAAAAATAAAGAATTAAAGGTTAGAAGTGCAGGCATTATTCAAGGTAGTTTTCCTTTAGATAAATATGAAGTTGCAGAAGCTAAGAAAAAAGGCATAATTCTAAAGGGCAAACCTATAGGTATAAGCTCTAAACTATTAAAGTGGCAGGATGTGATAGTTATCTGTGCTGATGATGTTCCCTCGTCCATTTTTTCTGACAATGAACAATATGGGAAAAAAATAATTGTATGGAAAATTAAAGATAATAAAACAGATAAAGAGGGGGAGATAAGGAACATAATTAGTATGATAGATAAAAAGGTTAGTGAGTTTGTGGGGAAATTAAGGTGAACAAAAAAGGTTTTGAATTTAGTTTTGCTTGGATGTTTGCAATAATAGTTGGTGCTGTGATAATATTTATCGCTATATTTGCAGCGACTAGCTTTATACAATCAAGTAGAATTGAAAGTGATGCTAAAGTTGCTGAACAGCTTGGAATTTTATTAAATCCTGTTGAGACTAGTCTTGAGGATAGCAGATATGCCTCAATAATATTTCCTGTTGAAACTAGATTCATAAATAGATGCAGAGACACAGGTAACTTTGGGAGACAAATAATCTCTACATCTTTAAGCTCCGGATTTGGAGAAAGATTTGTTGAAGATGGTACGGAGAACTTTTTCTTTAATAAGTATATTTTTTCAGAAGAAGAACAAGATGTTAGAGAACTTCATCTTTTAGTTAAGCCGTTTGAATTTCCTTATAAAATCGCGGACTTAGTCATAGGTTACTCAAAAGATTATTGCTTTGTAAACCCTCCTGGCGAAATTGAGGAAGAAATAAAACAGCTTGCATTGCCAAAGATTAATGTAAGTCAAAACCATGAAACCTGTCCAAGAAACAGCATTAAGGTATGCTTTGACGGAGATAACTGCGAAATAACTATTGATTCAACAAAAAACCTTGTCCAAAAAGGAGAAGATTTACTTTATTATGAAGAAAACTTGATTTATGGAGCGATCTTCTCTTCTAAAGAAGTATATGAATGTCAGGTAATAAGACTTATGAAAAGAAATTCTGAACTCGCGCATCTATACGCCTCAAAGTCAGACTTTTTGAATGCTAGAGGGTGTTCCACCCATATCGCAGAAGATTTACGGCAATTTGCTAATAGGCTTCAAATAAATAGCTCTTCTGAACTTTCTCAAGTGAGTAAAGATGCTGAAGAACTAAGGAGGAGAAATGAAAATCTTATTTGTAAAGCATTTTAAAAACGATAGAGGCCAGTTGAAGATACAGCAAATGGCTTTTGTGCTTGTAGCAATAATGATTTTTTTTGCTATTGTCTTGCTTTTTTATTTTTCTATAAGATATAACAGCTTACAGGATGATGTTGAGACTTTAAGAGAAGAAGAAGTTCTTGAAAGTGTAAGAAAGATGAGTTCAACTCCTGAATTCATATGGAATGCTGAAGATTGTGCTGGGTGTATAGATATGGATAAGGTTTTTGTTCTTAAAGGAAGAGAGTCTTATTCTGGTTTTTGGAAGAACATCGCCCTTTTACAAATAATAAGGGTTCACCCTACATTTGAAGGAGAGGAATGCGTTGAAGCAAATTATCCTGAATGTGATAAAATAACAATAATAGAAGAAGATTCGGACTTTAGAGCGTATAGCTCTTTTGTTGCTTTATGCAGGCATGAACTGGAGGGATATTCAAAGTGCGAACTTGGAAAAATAGTGATGGCTTTTGAAACGATAAGATGAAAAATAAAAAAGGACAGGAAGAGATAGTTGGTTTTGTTCTTATAATGGTAATTACCGCAGTAGTTTTACTTATTTTTTTGGGAATAACCTTAAGAAAGGGGTCTGTAAATGAGATTGAGAGTGTTGAAAGCTATCAATTTTTAGAGAGCGTCATGGAATATACTAGTGATTGTGCTGTAAGGTTTGTTCCAGATTACTCAAGAATAGGAGAATTGTTTGGTGAGTGCCTTGAAGGGAGAAAATGTTTAGATGGTAGGGGCTCTTGTGAAGCCCTAAATGAAAGTGTTCAAAGTATACTAGAGAAAAGCTGGAAAGTGGACAATGAGAGCATTATTAAGGGTTATGAGTTAGATGCTATATATACGAATGGTGATGAAAAAGAAGAAATTATAGTTATAAAAAAGGGTGTTTGTCTTAATAGATTGAGTGGAGCAACATACCTAATTCCTTCATTCCCTGGGAGTATAGGAGTATCCTTTGTTATCTGTACTGACTAAATCTTTACTTCAATGTTAATGGAATCCGCAACTAATAGGGGTTTTAACCTTTTTCTTTTGCCACTTGTTTCAGGTTGAAAGTCTATAAAACCGAATCTTTTTAAAACAGAGAGGTCTTCATTGACTGACTTGAAATCTCTCTTTAAAATTCTTGAAAGGGCGTAGATTGAGGAAGGAGTTTTGTTCTTAATTACATGTAAAATACGAGCTTTTTCATTTGAAAGTAAGGATCTCAAGGCAGAAATTCCTTCAAAATCATAATTGCTTTTTTCTCCAGAGAACTTTTTAAAAAGGGTTGTAAACGTTCCTCTTTCAACCGCCAGGTTTATCTGAATTGACTTAATTTTCGACGACATTTTTTTAATTTTGCACTGATATATAGCTAAATTGGGTATTTATATGTTTTTATCACCCATATATTGTAAAATATACCATATATATTAATTTAGTGTTCATTGTGGCTCTCTAATACCTGCTTATCTATCTAATAGTAACACCGAAAGGTTTATAAATACCTCTAAGAAAAGCAACCCAAAACTTGATTGATTTTACAAGACCATAGAAATCTTTTTAAAGGGTCTTTGAGTTTACCTATTACTCCGAAAAAGCGGAGTACTCTTAAATAAAATGGTGTCAAAAAATAAGCTGAATGGTTTATTGAATGACTCATCTTTGTGCGAGTTTGCCGGAAGGCGACTTCCTCTAAGAGGGGTCCTGAGGGACTGCAATGAGTACAAAGCTGAAAGGGGGTTTAAAGTAAAT
>CAZOGX010000014.1:0-11586 GCA_964579805.1 Candidatus Woesearchaeota archaeon
AATGTTTATGAAAAAACCAAGAAAACAAGAGAGTCTGCAGGAGAACCCTTTCCTTTCAAAGATGCTATGGAATACGGCAAATTAATACAAAGTTGGAATAAAAATTTCCTAAAAGAAGGTCCAGTTATAGCGATGGTCGTTGAAGGTCCTCATGCAATAGAGATAATAAGAAAAATAGTAGGAAGCACAGAACCTAGACAGGCAAATCCTGGAACAATTCGCGGGGACTTTGCCATGATAGAATCATATGCTCTAGCAAACGACAAAGAGCGAGTTCTAAGGAATCTTATACATGCATCAGACAGCAAAGAAAATGCAGAGCGTGAAATATCCCTCTGGTTTTCAAAATCAGAAATTCACAAGTATTCAAAAGACCTAGATAAACACCTTTAAATCCCAACACTTAAAAAACCCTTAAATTCTATTCTTAGTAACCTATAAGCCCCTATAGTTCAGCCTGGATAGAACGTGACCTTGCGGAGGTTAAAACCTAGGTTCAAATCCTAGTAGGGGCGTGCTTGGTGAATAACTCTCTAACAAGACCCAGGTATAAACGATTAATTAAAAAATCTTAATTTGGATAGATGGTGGCCTTAACTAAAACAAGTCTTGAAAATAGGCTAGGCAAAAAATTAGCCAATCCTGCAATGCCTTGATCTATGATTTTAGCAATAGCTTTTAGATTTCCATGTCCACTCTGTCTAGATTGCCAAATATACCATACTTTTTCTACTCGCAATTGCTCAGAAACTAAGTTTATTATATCGCAAACACGAGGTCGGTGGATATGCTGATGCTTTTCAACCACCATGTAAGTTTCATCAGTTATTTTAGGTTTCTTAGCCATCAAGTAATATATTCTTTGTAGAAAATTATACTCGTTAGGCTGAGAAATAAAGAAAGTGGCGCCATCTTTAGCTACTCTGAGCATTTCCTTTAAGACTCTCTTGGGATACATAACATGTTCCAGGGTCTCAGTGCAAACAAGAATATCATAAGTTTTATCTTTAATTGGAAATTTTCCATCATCCAGATTGAAAGGATATGTATGTTCCTTACCAAAATCAAGACTATGATATATTATATTTTTAGGAATTAATCTTTTCATTATTCTAGTATCTGCTCCAACCTCTAACAATTTGTATTCTCCATCGCTAAATTTTTCATACAACTCTTTAACTATAAATCTATACTGCTGAACATCTGACCTTATTTTATCTAGCTTGGCTTTGAGTTTGTCTTCTTGCATCATGATTAGAAAAGATAGTATCAAGTAGAACTATCCAGCCAATAATAGGAAGAATAATGCAAATTATACTAATAAAAGATGTAAAGAGGGTAGTTGTGCTACTTATCAGAAATTTTGTATACAGAACTGGCACAGCCAAGAAACAAATTATGACCAATCCGATTTTGAGTGTTTCCTTCATTCTCTATATGTGTAATTATACAGATTTGCTATAAAAAACTATCTGTGCTTTTATACCTATGGGAAGAAGAAGTATTCTTGAAGTAATTGAAGATATTCTTAAAGTCCTATCGGGAAAAGAAAATGAAATGTCAGTTAAGCGCATTTCTGAGGAAGTTAAGTCTCAATGGGAGACAACTATTAAGGCCTTAGAGTTTATGAAAAAAGTAAATTTGGTAAAAGAAAGGGAAGGTAAGAAGACACATAAAATTGAAAGACTTTTTTCTCGTTCATAAAGAGACTTTTTAACAATCGTTATAAAATAGCCTCTTTTTCTAAAAGTAGTGAAAATAAGAGCAACAAAACTCTAAATATTACCCTTAAATTTATTAAAACTAATTTATCAAACTGAACTTCCTTCCAAAACAACAAAACTTCTCTTTCCAGCCCTGTTATTAACATATTTGAAAAAGCTATTCCACCCTTTCTTTTTATCAACTATGCAAAAACAATTTCCATTAGGAGGAAAAATTAACGAGTCCTGTTTTCCAGAAGAATCAGCATAAACTCTCATTCCACCCCAATCATTTTTCCAGGTATCGCAAATAAAAATAAAGAACTCACACCCTTGTTGATTCATCTCATCATGAATTAAAGTGTAATCTCTATGCCTAAATCTTTTAGCATCTACCTTAAACTTCTTACTTTTCCCCACTATTTCAGCAACAAAATTCTTAGTTGTCTCATCTATTCCTGCACTTAACTCTTCATAAGAATATTTATCTGGAACTTTTTTTGTAACTCCTTCTGTAAGAGAAAGTTCTTTTTTCATTTGTGAATAAGCACTTTTCTCAAAAAAATCATTTAAAACTAAGAACCCATTGTCAGAAAAAAATTTCTTCATCTCCATAATTATTTTTCCTGTCAAATATAACTTATTTATCATCTTAACCAGCCTCCAATAGCATATCTTTTCTTTTTTCCAATTACTTCTTCTACCTCATGAAAACTTCTCTCGCTTACTTCAAAAATCATAAATCCATTAAACTTGGGATAGTATTTCTTAACAACCTTATCAGCCTTACCCCTTATTTCAGAAATTAAATTAAAGCTCCCGCCGTCTATCTCATTAAAGTCCTCTCCTAAATAAAATATATATGCTATTTTTCTATCGCTTACCTGGTCATCATGACAAAGCAAATAATCAGTATCTTCATATAAAGTTCCAGAAACATCTAATGCTCCTGGCTTTATTCTAATCCCGGTCAATTTAGAAATAAATTCAGAGAACTCTTTAGAAGATAAGAACGAATAAAATTTCTTAAGGAAATTACTATTTACTCCCGAAAAATCCTTTGTTTGTTTAAACTGAAACAAATCCGCTTCTTTCTCAAAAAATTTCTCCTTCGCCAATTCTTTAGAAAGTCTAGTTAGAACTTCTTTTTTAAGAAAGTTTTCAATAAATAAATGGGGAAAGGGCTTATTATCTATAAATTTCCATTGTAAATCGCTAATTATCTTCTCATCTAAATATTTAGGGTCTATCCATTCCGCAATCATCTAAAAGTTCAGAAAACCTAATTTAAAAATTATCGCAATTAAGAAGTTTCATCTCTAACGCCTGCTTCAGTAACAAAAAACTGCGCCTCGTTATCTGGTAAATTAGGAGAATCTATTAGTTTTGCAACTCTGCTTCCTTGTTTTCCCCTTCTAAGATACATTCTATATGTAGATGCATGACCAACTATATTTCCTCCAATAGCGGTAGTTGGGTCCCCAAACATCATTGCAGGATTACTCATAACTTGATTAGTCACATACACTACAAGATTATGTTGTTCAGCCAACTTCATCAATTGATGAAGATATCTATTAAGCCTCTGTTGTCTATCAGCTAATTGTCCTCTTCCTGAAAATTCCGCCCTAAAGTGAGCAGTCAAACTATCTATAACTACAAGTTTTATAGGTTCCCCTCCCTTAATCATCTCCGTAATTTTATCAAGCAATAGAATCTGATGGTCGGAATTAAAAGCTCTAGCAACTAAAATATTTTTAAGAACTTTGTCTCCGTTTGCACCTATTCCTTCCGCAATCTGTCTTATTCTGTCAGGTCTAAAAGTTCCTTCTGTATCAATATATACTGCCTTCCCATTAGCGCCCCCTTGTTCTAAAGGAAGTTGAACATTTACAGCAAGCGTTAATGCGAGCTGTGTTTTTCCGCTTCCGAAAGCACCATAAGCTTCAGTAATAGCTTTGGACTCAACCCCTTTCCCGCCCAGAAGACCATTTAAACTCTGACTGCCAGTAGTAATATAAACAACATCTTTTCTTTTTTTATCATATTCCGCTCCATCTGTAAAACCAAGTTTCATCATTCCTCGAGCAGCTTGGATTGCTTTTCTTGCAACAGCCTCTCCAAGCCCAGCAAGTTCAGCTAAATCACTAGGAGACATTACTGCTAAACCCATTAAATCATAAACTCCTGCCGCTTCCAACTTGGTCGCCGTTCCAGGACCTATTCCAGGAATATCGGTAATCTTATACTCTTTCTCCTCTTCCTCTTCTTTTTCCTTAGCCATCTATTCCAAAAACCCGATACAATTTATAAATTCTTATATAATGAAAAATACACTTTCACAAAATAGTTACAAGTAAGACAACTATATCCAAAACCGCAAAAATTGCAAATACGCTATGTTCTACAACACTTCCATCTCTAACATGACCATTCAATGTTTTTTTCCATGGCCAAAAAGGCTTTATCCCTTCAACCGTCCAAGAATCAGCAATTAAATGAAAAGAATAACCTAAAAAGAAAGGTAATGCGAAATTTGGAAAAAAGAAAGCAAAGAACACGGAAACTAAAATACAGAAACTAAAACTATGGAAGACTCCTCTATGATTCTTGAGAAAACTTAAAACTCTTAATGGTCCAAGTTTCCTAAAATTACTGAACCCGTTATCTATATCCGGAAGCAAACTAGCAATCAACAAAATAGCTACAAAAAATACCTTGCCTTCCTGTATATGCGGAATAAAGAATAAAATAATTAAAACAGCAATAGCAATATGGGTCTTAGGCAACATCCATAATACACGAATTATGTGTTTAAATTATTTTAGATTTATGCATTTCCAGATAAGCCAGAAGATTTAACATCTGTTTTTTTACAGATAGCTGGAGAAGCAAATAGCCTTTCATCAGGGTTTGGAACACACACTTCATCGCTCTTACATTTAAAACCACAATATCCGCAGTTATTATTATCTCTAGTTAC
Source organism: Candidatus Woesearchaeota archaeon (assembly GCA_964579805.1). Lineage (GTDB taxonomy): Archaea > Nanobdellota > Nanobdellia > Pacearchaeales > GW2011-AR1 > CAZOGX01. Next base: position 4,687 of record CAZOGX010000014.1, read on the forward strand.
ATCGATACATGTGTTTCCACATCTAGCAATTCTTACATCGTCTCTAAAGTTTCCATTTTCATCAAAAGTTCCTTCACACCACTGACAGCCAGTAATACCTGTTTTTTCGTCTAATCTGCAATACTGAGTGTTAGCACAATATCTCCCACAACTACCGCAATTATCAGGGTCGCTCTTCAAATCAACGCATCTGCCATTACATAAAGTAAGTCCATCTGAACACTCCACAGCAGGACTGAGAGACGGATTCTCTCTAGTAGCGTAAAAACCAGCAGAAACGACTGCTATTACTAAAACAATTAAAACGCCATAATTAATGCTCTTTTTCATTTCGATATAAGAAAAACCTTATTTAAATACATTTTTCCCGACTTCAATAAAGGATTTATCAGCTTTACTTATTATTTTAACGCCATTTTTTTCAACAACAACTGTATCCTCAATCCTTATTGCTATCTCCCTAGTCCCCTTCTTAAAATAAATTCCTGGTTCAACGGCTACAATCTGACCCTTCTCAAAAAATTCATCAGATTTAGGCCTCATAACTGGTTTCTGGTGAACTCTCCATCCTACACCATGTCCTAAAGCATGCGTAAAATATTTTGAATAACTCCGTAAAAATCTACGAGCATGGGCATCAACTTCCCTACATTGAACTCCGTTTTTTATTTTTTTTAAAGAACTAGTCTGACACTTTAAAATCAAATCGTAAATTTTCCTATCAAATTCTGAAGAATCTCCTAAAAAAATAGTTCTAGTCATATCGGAACAACATCCATTGACTCTTGCCCCAAAATCCATTACTAAAAAACCTTTCTCCAATTTTTTATTTCTTGGTTTGGCATGAATAATCATATTATTATTAGCAACTATTGGTTTGTAAGCATAGCCTACGCCAAAATCTCCAAATCTTCTTAAGATATATCTCTCAACTTCCTTCTCGCTCTTAAATTTAAAATCTTCAACTATCTCCTTAAAGATTAAATCGTTTATTTTACAAGCAACGCTTACATTCTTAAGTAAATTCATATCTATTTAGAGAAAATAAAGATTTTATATTTTAGCCTCAAGATTGCTTATAAGTTCTTGGGGATTAACCTCTTCTATTCTATCAACATTCATTTCAATTATATTAAAATAAGGATTGTTTCTAAAATTGCCTAAAAAGAATTTTTCCTCTCCTAAAAGAGCATGTCGCTTAGAATTGAACTTTTCAATATCGAAAAGCTCATCCTCCTGTATTCCTAGAGCTTTCAAACCTTCTTTAAAAAAAACAGCACGAATATTCTCTGTTCCATCATCTAAAACCAAGTTCATTAAAACACCCTTTTCCCCCTCGTTTTTCTTGGAGTCAAAATACCTTGGTTCAAATGTCTGAACGATTACCGCTCTTACCTTCATACTCATTCCATCCCTGGCATCTTTTATTTTCCCAAATGGATAAGACCTTTGCTCTTTTACTTCGCCTAAATTCTCCTTGCTCTTCTTGATATCGGAAAATCCAGAGAGATGAATCTCTCCATTTCTAACGCTCCCATTACCAATTTCTACAACATCTCCTTCTTTTATCTCTCCTTTTTCAATTAGAGAGATATGATTCACATCCCATAAAACTACTCTAGCATTTGAAGTTTCATCACCCACAAGAAGATTAGCAACCTTCCCCTCTCTTCCATTTTTATTAAATTCTCTAACTGGAAAAATCCTAGTTATTTTACCTACTATATTGGCTCTCTTCATACCTTGGACTAATTCAGATATTTTCATCCTTTCATTTTCAAAGCTTATTCCTAGTTCAGCTGCAACAATTTGCGCTGCACCTTCTTTGCTTACAAGACCGGAAAGTTTTGCTCTCTTTGCTTCTATTTTCCTAGCTATTTCTTCAACATCCACTCCAGAAGCCTTGCTTATCCTCTCAAGAAGCCGTTCATAATTACTCATATTGTTCCCAGCATTTCGCCATTTAAAAGAATTGCTATCTTCAAAAAGCACTAACAATAAACAAACAAAAGCATAAACCTAACCTTTATAAAGTCTCATTGCAAAATTCAGCCATGAGTGGAATAGCAGCAATCATAGCCAAAATTATGCCTTCTTCACCATCTATAAATCTTGAACATATAAAGATGGAAGCTACAAAGGCGATGGAAAAAGAAGGCGCACAGAACATATCCTTTGAAATTAAAGAAATTGCCTTCGGTCTGAAAGCAATAATGATGAAATTTGCAATTTCAGAAGATAAAGGAACAGATTTGGTAGAACATCAACTCTCAAAAATCAAAGACGTTTCTTCAGTGTCTATAGAAGACTATAGAAGGGCTTTTGGATAAATATAAAACAAATTTTCTCTTCTGCCTTTCTCAATATTTTTTGGATCATTCTATTCAAGAGAAAAGACGTTTGGGTTCAAGCAATTGCCAGAGGAGTGATTCTTTTAGTGTTTGGAATAGAAATCTATCTAATCCCCATATTATCTGGTATTTCTTAGCAGGCTGTTTTATCTCTCCTTTGTATGATTTTGGCACAAAGCAAAGTTAATAAAAAGGCGATAATTAACAAAGCTATGCCATTATCCAAAGAAGAAATAACTGAGCTTAAAAATCAACTCCGTGCACAAGTTGACAAACTCCCAGGAGAACAAAAGGCAAGTGCATTAAGGCAAATTGAAGAAATGTCTGATGAAGCCATAGAGTCTATGCTTGAACAACAAAAATCAAAAGGACCTCAACAAGCTATCTTTCGTTCAATTGTTTCAGGTGAAATACCTTCAAGAATAATAGACCAAAATAAAGAAGCCATTGCTGTATTGGACATTAAACCAATATCTAAAGGACATATGATCATAATTCCTAAAAAGCCAATAGCAGAAGCTAAAGCTCTCCCTTCATCAGTTTTTTCGCTTGCAAAAAAAATGTCAAAACATTTAAACAAGAAGTTAAAAGCTAAAAGTTCAGAAATCCAAACTCAATTTTCATTTGGAGAGATAATAATAAACGTCATCCCCATATATGATAAATCCCTATCCATAAATTCACCAAGAATGGATGCAAAAGAAGAAGAGCTAGATGAAATTTACAAAGAGATAAGAATAGTCAAAAAACCAAAGGTGATAAAAATAAAAACTCATTCAAAAAAAACTTCAAACATTATCAGATTAAATAGAAGAATTCCTTAACCCAAACCTTTTTTCCTCTTTTCTTAAGAATCTTAATCTCTTCCTTACTTAAACCATGAACGCTAGTTCCCAAGGCCTTATTATTTACTTTAATAACTTCTTTTAATCTATCGCCCTCAATCAATTCAGAAGGCCTTTTGAAAACATCCATAAATCCATCATCAAGAGTTTTAGAATAAATATAAATCAAAAATAGAAAAATAAAAGAAATAAAGGTAAATCCTTGAAAAAATAAAGTTTTTCCAATGGAAATAATTTCCAAGAATAAAGATAAGAAAACCAAAATAACAAAAAACAAAATGTTTGATTTTATTTTCACATAGAATCCTTCAAAAAATTCTTTTCTTTTTTTTGAAATTAATTTAACACTATATGCGATTGTCCAAATAAGACCTAGAAGAAAGAGAAGCGAGATGAATAACCCCCCCATAACTAAAAAGTCTTTGACTTCTTCAAAAGGTAAGATTCCCCCAAACCCCATCAATAATTTAACATCTCCTCCTCCGAAAATACGCCCGAAATATAATAAATAACCTAGAATAACAAAAAGAAAAAACCCTGCTAGACCATAAAAAAAGAAGCTAATATTGTTTTCAATTATGGAATAAAAAGCCCTATATGACAAAACAACGGCGATTAAGGAATAATTTAACCAATTAGAAATTTCGGTAGTCCTAACATCTTGAATACCTGCAAAAATAGCCCAAAGCAAACCTGCCAAAAAGAGAAAGTAATATTCATACATCTTAACTGCTTTCCTTTCCTTCAGTTACCTTGCTTGTCCTAAACTTTCCGCCCTTTTTATATTTATTAAACAAAGCCTTTGCCCTTTTATCTCTTTTACTTTTTCTATTTCCAGAAAAACCATAATCATCGCTCATCTATAAATCAAGAAAAAAGATTATTTAAACTCTTTTTTATTCCGAAAACTGAATCCTGCTACCTGAAGAATTCACATACTTATTACACAAATCTTCAGCATCGCCATTAAAGAACACGTCGTTCCTCTTGGACTGGCTAAACCCAAGGCATACTTCTGTTTTTGCATTCCAGCTCAAGTGAAGTTGAGTATTATCTTCAGCACAAACTATTGGAGTAACCTCTTGCTGACCAAGACTCTGCTGAATTCTAGAGTCCTGACAATTGATATATTGAGTATCTGAAACTTCCCTAAATGTATAGCAATAATCAGTAACCAAATTAGCTCTCGCAGCAATTATACAACTCTGGGCAACAACCTCTAAAGCCTGCCCAGGAATCTGATCTGTTTTGCTGAATATAAAGTCAAAAGCACCAGTAGCACCAACAATAATAACCACTAGAACAACCACTCCAAGAACGATCAACAATAATGTACCTAAAGTCAACCCTTCCTGTCCTCTTTTATTAAACGTCATTCCTATATTAGCTGTTTTTTGTTTATAAATCTTGCCCATGCAACTTCCAAACTCCATCAGTAAGATCTGCTCTTAAATTTCCAGTAAATTCAATCTCTCCAGATTCATGAGATACCCTTATAGATACATCTTTTACAAAAACATAGGCTCCTTGACTATCTGCATTTGCTAAAAACTCCCTAGAGCTAATTTTTTCAAACATATTAGTATCAAGTTTGCTAACTTGTCCTGCGTTTGCGAAAACCAAAAAAAGCTCATCTTCAAAGCTTTTTCCAGAAGGCATTTCATAACTTGTATACGCCCTTTCAACTAAAGCCAAAAAACTATTTTCTGCATAATTAATAGAAAAAGAAAAATTTTTAGTTAGTTCATCAAAATCTCTTGAAGAAGTTTCTAAGTCTTCTGAAAAACTGATAAAAGTATATAAAACGAGTAAAAATAGTCCCAAAATTAAAGCAACCAATAAATATATAGTAACTGCTCCTTGTTTATTCATCATTGCACCTCAATTTTCCGAAAATTAAAATATCTAGTCCATCTATTCTCTTTACTGCCGAATCATAATAAAAATCAGAAATTGGTCCAAAAGAAAGAAAAATGTTTTTTGCCTCTTCTGGCGCTGGAGCTCTTCTATCATCAAATAAAAATGATTCAGCGCCATAAAATAAAAAGCTTCTTTGTTCAAACCCTTGTGAATTAATCTCCGATTTATAATCAAACTTCCAGTCAGGGTCTTTTTCTGAAAAATCAAGAAGAACTACTTTTTCAAAATAATAACTAGGTTTCTCTCCTGATGCAAGAACATTTACATCCTTTTCTACAAGAATCACGTTTTTACCATCACAAGAATATTCTTCTTTAAATAATTGAAAAATTAGTTCGGAAGAAGAAGGTTTCATTTCCCTAATCAAATCAATTACCAATCTTTCTTCACCCTCTACTTCGATAGTATCGCTCAGAAAAAAATCTAGAAGGACATAAGAATCTAAAGTCTCAGTCATAGAGAGGTTAGCTTCTCCTAAAGAAGCATTTTTGCTCCCTCCAATGATGCCAGAAACAATTATCAAAAGAATACTTATGGCAAAAGTAATTAAAATAACCACTATTGTAGCCATGTTATTGCCTATGTCTCCATTTCTATTCATGATACTACCTCCCTGCTCTTTTGATTACTAGCAACCAGCAAGTAATACTTTTCGGAACCTATGCTGACTTCTCTACTAACGCATATGGGAGCACTAGATACACTATTTAATCCGCATCTAACAAGATAATCATATATTCCCGAAAAATTTTCCAGACCATCACTCTGCCTTTTAATATAAATCAATACCTTACCGCTTAAAAAATTAGAGTTTATCTTACAATCACTGCTAATATTCAAATTAAATCCATGTTCATTCAAACATTGTTCAATCCTATTTGCAAGAAGTTCCGAATCAACTTTTCTAAAATCATATTCCTTAGAAAAGAAAGAGTAATATGCTCCAACAATTCCAGCACCGATTATAAGAATAGCTAAAAAAACTCCTATAAAGTCAGGCCAGTCACCAACATCTGCTTTTCTATTCATTTTTCAATCTCCTTTCTAGACTCTATAACTTTAAAGTGCAACCTACTCTTATCAGCACCGCCAGAAGATAACTCTACATTCCAGTCAGCAATAGCAACATCATTAAAAAAAGAATATCTCTTACCGCCATTATTTCTTAAACTCACAAAAACCTCTTTTTTTTCATTGTCAAAATAAAATATCTCTCCAAAATTTTTTCCCCTTCTTTCAGCAACTGATATTGCTTTAGTCACATCGATACTAACTTCACTTCCTGCAACAGCAGAGTTTATTACTCTTGATATCTCTTTAGAATAAAAATCTTCCCACATTCCTGCTGCTTCTTTCTGATTGGAAACAAAACCCAAGAAAACTCCTGCGACAACTACTATAATTATAAGATAAAAAATATTATTCCATAGAGGATTAGAGGATGAATCGCCTTTTTTATTAAATACCATAAAACTATAATTCTTGCAATAATTTAAAGGTAACTAAAACCCTGGAAAACCGCTAGCGGAAATTGCAAGGCAATTAATTCCTTGATTCAAACTAGAATCGTAAGAAAATAAATGTATTTTATTTTCTTCTTTCTCTATATCTATAGAAAACACCTTTCCATGAGTTCTTATGCAAGAATAAACTAAATTAACTTGAGCAAAATCTTGGGAACCATCTCCGATAGTAAAGTTTGATTTAACCTCAACTTCTCTATCAATGTCCCTGCAAAACCCATTATTCTGGCAAGATTCAGAATCTGCAGAATTGTAACAAAT
>CAZOGX010000015.1:0-11353 GCA_964579805.1 Candidatus Woesearchaeota archaeon
AGATAATAAAGAAAGAGAAAATAAAATGTGATTTTGAGCCACAAGATACTTTATATGGCGGGTTGAGAAATGAGAATCATAAATTTATATTAGAAGAATACGCCTTAGAAGATGAAATTGAAAGAGACACCAAGTTACTTTCCGAAATTGTTTCGGATGAGGAGATGCATCAGCACATAAAAACAGACTTATTCCAATATGCTATCCTTTCTCCTGGACACGGGGTTTCAGTCAATCCTCTGGCTTATACTCAAAATTTATCAAAGGCTATTGAAAAATATGGTGTTTCTGTTTACGAAAATACCCCTTTAATTAAAATTAAGGAAAATGTTGCTTTTACCCCTCATGGGAAAATCAAGTTTAAACAAGCAATAATGGCGATTGATGTAGATATGAAAAATAAGAATGTTAAAAACAGAAAATCCACAATTGCTATGACTGAAAGACTTAGCAAAAAACAAATTGAAGATATAGGATTCAAAATCAAGAAATTTGTTTGGACAACCAAAAATAGTTATGAATACTTAAAACTGACCAAGGATAATAGACTTCTTGTAGGTGGTGGTGATTTGACAGTTCGTGAAAGAGATAGAGACATAAAACCTGCTAAACAACACCTTAAAAAGATAGAGAAGTTTTTAGCAGACCTTTTTCCTCAACTAAAAGTTAAGTTTGAATCGGCTTGGTCTGGAACTTATGGGGTAACTACCAACTATATACCTGTTATTGATATAAAGGATAATGTTATTTCTGTTGGAGGTGCGTCTTCTCAACTTGTGTGCACAATAACTGCGAAGTATCTCGCTGATAAGCTAGCAGGTAAATCATCAGCACTAGATAGATTTTTTTGGGTTTAAATTAAATCTTCCCACTCTCTTGCTCTTTTCTCCATAAATAATGCTACCAAAAACAATGCAAAAATGACTATTAGATAAACCGAAATAAATTCCTTCACTGAATAACCAAAAGTTTTTGTTAAAGAAAGGATAAGCACTCCGTACCAAGAAGCCAGAGACACGCTTCCTGAAAATGCTGAAACCAGAAGTACTTTTCTTGAACAATTTACTTTTCCTCCTTTAATAACGCATTTGTCTAGACTTGGCGAAACATAACCATGCAGAATAAATCCGTTAAGAACAACCACTAAAAACAGAGCAATTTTCAGCCTGAAAAGACTACTTAAAAGCAAAGAAGGATTATTTATTATTAATAGAATGCCAGTCAGAACGATTCCCAAAATTAGATAGATTATCATTTTTCCTAAAAGAGGATAGACGAAGAGAAGTTTTTTTTCTCTTATTTTATTCTTTAGCCCTGTTAGATGAAGATAGTCTGTAACTGAAACCGCACCTACCGCTCCGACCGTAAAAAGAATATGAATTACAACTAGTATTGCGTAATATGTTTCGTTCAAAAATGCCATGCTCTTTTTATTTATAGCGGGAGTGGGATTTGAACCGCACGACCTCGAGGTTATGGGCCTCGCGAGCACTCCAGGCTGCTCTATCCCGCTATGATAATTTATTATTAGGAGTACTTTTAAACCTTAGCGTATATTGAATAACATGTCAGGGGCTGGAGAGGGAAAAATTTATTTGGGAAAAGCTGATGTATATATTCATATTAAGGGAAAAAGTAGAGCACAGGTTACTCATATTGATGTTGAGCTTGATAAATTGAATGAAATAATAAAACCAGGTGAAAATACCTATGTTGGCGGGAAAGAAGGTGGGGTATTTCTTGGGCTTAAGAAAGAAATGATTGCTAGGGCAGAAAGAAAGTCTAAATCCTCTGATTCTTCTTCAAATAAGAAATAAGCTTCTTTGAAATTCTTGGTTTTCCATTTAATATAGGGTAGCGATATGGAAGACCTATTGACTCTATTTTGTTTAGTTTTATTTCGGCTTCATCTATAAAGTTCATTTCTTCAAACTTCTTTCCCTTCAAAATTTCATTAACAACGAAGACGGCGTTGTCAGTACTAAATTGTTCTTTTCCTATGTTTCTTGTTTCTGAATTTTTCATAAAGATAGTAAGTTCAGGATACGTTCTTTTCCTAGGAGGATTGTCTCCTAAAATTCCACCAAAGACAAAATAATCAAAATTGTCTTTATCTGAAGTTTTTAAGATTGTTTTTGCGTCTGGATCTAGAATACAGGTTCTTTTCAGATTTAGAGTTTTAACGCTTTCTACGAAAACCTTGCCAAAATTTGATAGTTTATGCTTATCCCTTGCTTTTATGTTTGTAAACCAAACTTTTTCTTTTCCAATCGTCTTTGAGATTTGCTCATACTCTATTATGCACCAAGGCCAAAGCTCTTTTTCAAGATGTTCTATTATGTAGATAGTCATCCTAAGAACAGAGAAAGCACATTTTTAAAAACTCTGAATCTTAGCTTTTCTTAAGCCGTTGTTGAGCAGTGGTAGCTCGCGGGATTGCTAATCCCGTTTCCCAAAAGGATATGCAGGTTCGATTCCTGCCAGCGGCGTTTTAATATGTGGATAGTTGGTTCTCTAGAACCTTAGTTTAAAATCTCTAATCTGACAACTCTAAGATAAACTCCTTCTGATCTCCTATATTTAATAGATTAGTGCATAAAGAATAGGGCATGAATAATATATTTACTAGAAAGTTTGAGAGGATTTTACTTTTTGAAAGCGTGTTTCTCTTAGTAAATAAATAAAATAAAGATCCAATTATGGTGAATGGTTCGCTTTTATCTGTGATTTTTTTAATCTTAAGACCTGCTTTTTTACAAACTATTTCCATCGTTTTATTTGAAAATATGAATGTGTGTCTCGGGGTATCCAAAGAAACCCAGTTCTTACCGAAAATCTTATAATTTAGAGAACTAGAACTAGGTATGTTTACAATTATCTTCCCATTATTCTTTAGAAGTCTCCTACAATAAATTAGAGTTTCTATTGGATCCTGAACATGTTCAAGTACATTGTTGAGAGTTATATAATCAAACACTTTTTCTTTAAAATTGGTTTCCTCTAAGGCTACCTTCCTTATATTTAAACTTGGGATATCTCTTTCAATATAAGGATCAACGCCGAAGACTGAAAGACCCCTTTTTCTTGCAAGTTCAAGGAACTTACCATTTCCACAACCAACATCCAAAATTGTTCCTTTATCGGGTAATGTTCGCAGTAACGATTTTATTGGAAGAAATAAGATTCTTAGAATCTTTGATCCGTCTCCGTAATAGGTATTATATAACAATTGTATCATGTTGTTTCTTGTATCTATCTGAGCACCCTTAGAGATATAATTTGAAGGATAATATTTGATTAGTTCCTTTTTATTAGGTGTTGGGTTTAAAAAAATAGCTTCACATAAAGAACAACGCGACCAGTAAAAATATTTTTCAGATATTCCATAAATCCTTTCTTTATTTGTGAAAAGAGTATTTATCTTATAACTATGACATATAGGGCAATAGAGACTCTTAGATTTCATGATATAATATTATGACATGACTCTTTTAAAGCTTGCTATTTCTTGATATCATGAAAAGAAAACCCCTAGATATAAAGAAGAAAATATTGGAAGTTTTGAAAGAAAATAAGGAGTTATCTTTAAGAGAGATGGATATAAAGGTAAATACTGGGTATAAGACAATAAGAGATCAGATTGAAGAATTAGAGTTTTTTGGTTTAGTAGACGTAATCAAATATAAGAAAAATCCAAAAACTGGAAGACCATCTACTAGCGTTAAATTGAAGAAATGATTATTAATTATTTTTGGCGTTTTTTCCCTATGCTTTAAGTTTAAAAGAGGGTAAAACTATTATTAGATATGAGTTTTTGGGTAGCAGTTAGGAAGACATTAAGAGAATCAGACATTATTCTATTCGTAGTAGATGCAAGAATGCCTCTCCTTTCTATGAACAAAGAAATAAAAGAAAAAATTGAAATGTCTGGGAAGAAGTGTTTCTTAGTATTTAACAAGATAGATTTAATCTCTGAAAGTAAATTAAACGCTCTTAAAAAAGATTACAAGGAAGCTTTTTTTATTTCTACAACAAACAAAATGGGCGTAAAGAATATGCGGAAAAAAATTATTGAGTTTGCGGAAAAAGAATTTGGTGGAACTATAAAAATTGGAGTCGTAGGGTATCCAAATGTGGGTAAGTCTTCAACAATTAACTCCCTTTCTGGGAGAGCAAGCGCTAAGGTCTCAAACTTAGCGGGTACTACTAAAGGTGTTCAATGGATAAGATATGATAACTTAAAATTTCTTGATTCTCCTGGCGTTATTCCATTTGATGATAAAAACTCAAAATTAGGAATTTTAGGTGCTAAAGACCCTGAAAAACTAAAAAACCCCATAATGGTTGCTTACCAAATATTAAAAGAATTTTTGAACGAAAAGGAAACTCTTGAGAATTATTACTCGGTAGAATTAAGTGATGACGCTGAAGAAATATTTAATGCAATTGGTAAAAGAAGAGGATTTTTATCTAAAGGAGGAATAGTTGATGAAACTAAAACAGCTATAAGTATAATACGAGATTGGCAAAGGGGCAAACTGAAAAAGAAGTAACCCTCTTTAAAGTTCTTTTATGGCATTTATGACTCTTATGTCTGGAGAGAGTACGAATACATGGTCCTCTTTATAACGCACAGCTCTATATATTCTTTGTAAAAATTCTCTTCTTGCTTTGTCTTTGTAAAAATCCCAGTAATGTGCTGGGTGAGTCTTCTGAAGAATTGTCCAAAAAATATCTTTTACGTTTGGATTTGGATATTTTGTAAAGATTACTGAATTACAGGTTTCTCCTGGAAAATCTATTCCTCTTGAGCACTTTGTTGAAAATAGCGTATCTGATAAACCTGATTTGAAAACCGATATTAATTTTCCAGTTTTGTCTTCCTCCTGAATTTTTCTTAATTTTTCTCTTGAAATTATATTTTTAATACCATAGATAGAGAGTTCATCTTCAGAAGGTAAATCGCTATAAGCATTTACATGAATTAAGCAAGGTTTCTTAGCCTTTGAAACGCACTCTGAAAGAGCTTCAAGATATTTTTCCCTTGAATTTTCATCTTTTTGCATCTTTGAATAAGTGCAATCAAACTCTTTCCCCGTTAAAATGGCCTCTATTGCTCCTTGAGTATATTTTTCGGCGTCTACGAGAGAGTATTCTTTTATTCCGAAGACATTCTTAAGTACGGATTCCGTATGTAGAGTTCCAGACATAAGAACGACTGCCTTGTTTCCATCGACAATTTCTGAAAATTTTGAGGAAAGATTCGTGGTTACTAGATTAACAAACAAATCAGATTCCATTTTCCTAAAAGTTACATAAGTATCGTTAAAAGATTCCTTAAAGTCTCTTGCAGCTTCAAGTGCTATGTTAGAATAATTAAGTTCGTCAATTTCTATCTCGGCCTCTAGTTCTGAATTATTAAGGAAATGTGAAAGTATCTCTTTGATTTTTGTTTCATCAATTTTGAAAACTTTTTTCTCGTCTACCCCAATGGCTTTCTTATTTTTTTCTTCAAGATCAATCAGATACATTATTTTCTTAATGCTTTCTAAGGCCTTATCGCTTTCTGGGTAAATTACCTTAAGAGATGAAGCAAGCCTCGTCAGGTTTATTTCGGTTTGTGTTGAAAGGCTATCTAGAAATTCATCAGCTTCATCTATAATTTCTACCTCAGTTGCAGGCTTTCTTCCTAGTTTAATTTCTGATAAATATTTGGCAGAATTAAATATTATTATGTCTGCATTTGCGTATGCAAGATATTGATCGTAATATGAGCATCCAGACTTTCTGTGATAAAATATGAAATCCCTTCCGTTTATTCCAGAGTATTTTATTTTCTTGGCGTCTTTCAATTGGTTAAGCTCTAGCTGTGCAGGAATTATCGGGCTCCAGTAGGGATTTGCAGGTGCTACGGAAATTCTTTTCAAGTCTTTTTCAGAAGGGTTCTCTTTTTTTTGAGTCAAAAAAGGATTATTGTGGTAGTATTCTCTTAATTTATTATAATTTTTTTCCGTTAATTTAATCGTGTCTGGAAGATAAGGGTCGGCACAAGAGACTCCGGGTAAAAATATAGAATCGTGATTTTCTCTTCCTGTAATCATTGCGATTTTAACTTTTCTACCATTGCTCTTTATAAGGTATTTTCTCCCCATGTATTCTTCTTCATATTGCTTTTGAAGACTTTTAATTGGAACAACAATTGATGCTCTTCCTAAACTCCTAGCAATATTTAGGGCTATTGCTGACTTACCTGTTCCACATACACCATGAAGAAAGATAACTTTCTTTCCTCCTTTTATTAGAGAAACTATTTCTTCAACAACCTTTTCTTGAGTTTTACCATTTGAAAAAACAAGCGGTTTTATCGCCTTATTTTCTTCGTTTAAGCTCCAAAATGGATTATCAAATATTTCCTTTCTTTCTTTGTCCTCCTTTAAGAAGTCAAGCTCTGAAGAAGTCTTAAGGGCAGTTTTTTCAATTTCCGCCATTAGTTCAGAAGAAATTTTATGGTCTGAAAGTCTTGAATCAGTAGAAACTTGTATCCTCATTTTAACCTCTTGAAAGAGAGGCAGGTACAAGCAGTTTAAAAGTTTTTATGTCAAAAAAACTGAATTCCCAAAAGGAATAAAAAGCCTTAGGTATTCTGATATATATGAATTTGAAAAGAGCTACTTTAGTTTCTGTACTTATTTATGCTATCTCGTTTGCGATAGGATTTATCCTAATGTTCAAATTGGGAATAAATGCCTTTGAATTAGAGACCATACCCTCAAGTTTCTATTACTTGAGCATGCTTGCAGGAATAATTTTAACTGCTGTATTTACTATATTCTATTTTAAAGATAAGAAACTTAAACCTAGTTTGAAAGAAGGTTTTCTTTTTGGGGTTGTCCTGATAGTTGTAGGTTCAATCCTTGATGTTATCATATTTTCAATAGGGCTAGCTTCCGGAGGTCCTTCAACCGCAATCATTGATTATTACTCTAATCCTTTCTTTTGGGCGACTATCGTTCTTCTTCTTGCTACTTCAAGTTTGGTTGGTTGGATTAAATCAAGGAAATAGGAGTTTAAACCAAAACTTATTAAACATTGAGTTCTATTTTTTTAGGGAAATGAAGATGGTGATAAATAGATATAAAGTTTCTAATGAATTGTTTAAAGAAGAGGAAAAGTTTCTTGCTGGAGGTACCACTTCCAACTCTAGACTTTGGGAAAATATATGTGCTACTGATGTTCCATGCGCTCTTTTTGCTAAGAAAGGGAAAGGGGCATACATATGGGATGCCGATAATAACAAGTATATTGATTATAGATTGGGTTATGGTCCTGTAATACTTGGGCATGCTTATCCAAAAGTTGTAAATGCAGTATCAAATGTACAAAAAAATGGAGCTGTCTTTGCTTTTAATAATGAATTGGAGATAGAAGTAGCAAAAAAGATAAACAAAATGGTTAGATGTGCAGAACTTATGCGTTTTACCAATTCTGGAACTGAATCAACTATGACTGCCTTGAGAATTGCAAGAGCATACACAAAAAAAGAGAAAGTTATAAAATTTGAAGGACATTATCATGGACATCACGATTATCTGCTTTTTTCTTTAGCAAAACATATGAAACCAATCCATAGTAAAGATCCTGTGCCTGCAGGTATTGGCATTCCTAAAGCTATAAAGAAAATGGTTTTCGTTGAAGAATGGAACGATTTCGAAGGTGTTGAAAAAACTTTTAAGAAACACAATAAAGAGATTGGTGCAATTATTTGTGAACCTGTAGCTGCTAACATGACAGTTATTCCTGCAGAACATGGTTTTCTTAAACACTTACGCGAATTATGCGATAAATATGATGTTGCTTTGATATTTGATGAGGTTAAGACAGGATTTCGGTTGGCTCCCGGAGGTGCACAAGAGATATATGGTGTTAAGCCAGATATGGCTACTTTTGCAAAGTCTGTTGCAAATGGCTATCCTATGGGTGTTGTTGCTGGAAAAAAAGAAATGATGTCCTTAGTTGGAAAAGGGGAGGGAAAAGTAAGACACGGAGGAACTTATTCTGGTAATCCAATATCTATGGCGGCTGCTAACGCCACTTTGACTGAACTTCAAAGAAAGGAAGTTTTTGAGCATTTAAACGACTATGGACGAAAACTAATTAATGAAATAAGAAAGATATACGAAGAAAACAAAGTTGAAGCTATAGTTCAGGGCTTTCCTACAATGTTCCAAAGTCTATTCACTGAAAAGGATAGAATAAAAAATTGCAGAGAGAGAAATAAATGTGATTTGGCATTTTTTGGGTTGCTCCAAAGAGAACTTATGAAAGAAGGAGTTATGATTGATGAGGATTTTGAAGAAGCAACTTATACTAGCTATAGCCATAAAAAACCAGAGTTAGAAAAGACAATTAGTTGTTATAGAAAAGTGGTTGAGAAAGTAGTTAAACTGAAAAAAAATAGTGTTTTTAAGAGGGTAGAAAAATGAAATTTTATAAGAATTTTATTGGGGGAGATTGGGTAGAGCCTAAGTCTGGCGAATATTCAGAAGTTATTAATCCATATACTGAAAAGGCAATTGCAAAAGTCCCCCTTTCTAATGATAAAGATGTAGACTTAGCAGTTAATTTTGCTAGGAATGCGTTTGATGACGGAAGATGGAGTGAGATGTCTCCTTCTGAAAGATCTCTCACTTTGTTGAAATTTGCCGATCTTATAGAAAAAGAGAGCGAAAGATTGGCAAGGATTGAGTCTGAAAATCAAGGAAAGACCATAAAGCTGGCTAGAGAATCTGACATTCCTTTTGCTATTGACAATTTGAGATATTTTGCTGGAGCGTGTAGAAATATGAAAGATGTTACAAGCCAGAACTATGTTAAAGATGGAATGAGTTTGATTAGGAGAGAGCCTATAGGAGTGGTTGCAGCTATAACTCCTTGGAATTATCCTTTAATGATGGCTGTCTGGAAAATTGGTCCTGCTCTGGCTATGGGAAATACGGTTGTTTTAAAGCCTGCTTCTACAACACCATTAACAAGTTTAGAATTAGCTGAACTTGGCAAGAAAGCGGGACTCCCTGATGGCGTATTTAATGTCATAACTGGAAGCGGAGAAGATGTTGGTAAGGCTCTTGCGCTTCATAAAAAAATTGATATGGTTTCAATTACTGGAAGCACTGAAACTGGGAAGGACATACAAAGATTAGCTTCTATAAACTTGAAAAAAGTTCATCTTGAACTTGGAGGAAAAGCTCCGTTTATTGTTTTTGATGATGCAGATATTGATGCTGCTGTGGAAGGGGCTGTTGTTGCTGGAATAGTTAACGCTGGGCAAGATTGCACTGCGGCTACAAGAATTTATGTTCATAAGGAAATTTATAATCAGTTCATTAGTAAACTGAAAAATAAGGTATCAAAAGTCATATTGGGAGATCCTTTAAAAGAATCTACCGATCTTGGACCTCTAAATTCTGAAAAGCACCTTAAAAGAGTTGAAAGATTTATTGAGCAGGGAAAAAGAGACGGAGCAAAAATATACTGGGTTGGGAAAGCTCCAAATGGGAAAGGATATTTTATGCCTATACACATAATGACTGATGTGCAACAGGGTTCTGCTCTTTGTCAGGAAGAAATATTTGGACCTGTTCTATGCGTTATGAAATTTGATAAAGAAGAGGAAGTAATTGAAAAAGCTAATGATGTTGATTATGGGCTTGCATCTAGCGTTTGGACAAAAGATATAAGAAAAGCTTTTTTTGTTGCAAATAGATTAAGATTTGGAGAGGTATGGATAAACGATCATTATCCTTTGATCAGCGAGATGCCTCATGGAGGTATTAAGCAGTCAGGTCATGGTAAAGACTTGAGCGTTTACGCACTTGAGGAATATTCCAACCTAAAACATATTTATACAGATCTATCTGGAAAAATCAGAAAGCCATGGCACTGGATCATTTATGGAAAGGAGAAAAAATGAAGGTTGTGTTATACATGACGATGAGTGTGAATGGGGTTATTGCAAGATACAATGACGAAACTCCTTGGTCTGAAGCAGTATGGAAGTTATATTCTCAAAGAGTTAAAAAATGTGGAAACATAATAGTTGGTAGAAGAACATATGAAATAATGAAAAGAGCTGAAGAATTTCAAAAAATAGGTAATCCTTACTCGGTTGTTGTTTCAAGTAAAAAGATAAGAGATAAAGGTGTTCTGGGAGCTAAATCTCCTAGCGAAGCGCTTATGATTCTTAAACATAGGGGATTTAAAACTGCCCTCGTCGCTGGAGGAGATAAGCTTGGTTCAGCTTTTCTTGAACAAGGATTAGTTGATGAAATAATTCTCGATGTTGAACCTGTTCTTATTGGCAGAGGAATGAGATTTTTTAATAGTAAGTATGACTTAAAAGTTTCATTAGCAGGTGCTAATAGACTAAAAACAAACATTGTTCAATTACGTTATAAGGTATTAAGATGAAGATATCGACTATTAACCCAACTACTGGTAAAGTGTTGACAAAATATAGAATGTCTAAGATTAGTCATGTGCCTAAATACGTTTTAAAATCTAAAAGAGCATTTCTGAAATGGGGTTCTGTAGATATCAGAGACAGGCTTGATGGCATCAGAGGAATTAAAAATTCTTTGTTAAAAAATAAAGACCATTATTCTAAACTAATGGCCCTAGAAATGGGAAAGCCTATAAAAGAGGGATATGCTGAGATAGAAAAATGCGCTTCTTTATGCGATTATTATATTAGAAATTCTTCTGGATTTTTAAAAGAGGAAAATATCAAAACAGAGTATCAAAAGAGCTATGTTAAATTTGAGCCAATGGGTGTTGTAGCAGGCATTATGCCTTGGAACTTTCCATTTTGGCAGTTTTTTAGATTCGCAATTCCCACATTAATTGCCGGAAATACCATTCTCTTGAAACATTCAAGTTATGTCGCGGGTTGTTCTCAAGAAATTGAAGAGATATTCAGAGCCAACCTTCCTAAAGATGTTATGCAAAACTTAGTTGGCGACAAGAATGTTGCTGAAGCAATTATTTCAAATCCTGAAGTTAAAGGAATATCTTTCACTGGAAGCACTGAAGTAGGAAAAGCTATTATGAAGATGGCTGGTGATAACCTGAAAAAAGTTGTTCTGGAGCTTGGAGGAAGTGATCCCTTTATCGTTCTCGAGGATGCAGACATGGATTATGCTTGTGATAATGCTATAAAAGGAAGATTCCTTAATAATGGACAAAGTTGCATTGCTGCCAAAAGAATAATAGTTCATAAAAAGATATATGGTGATTTTGTGAAAGGCGTCGTTAAAAGAGTTAGTGAAATGAAAGTGGGAGATCCGTTGAATGAAAC
>CAZOGX010000016.1:0-10971 GCA_964579805.1 Candidatus Woesearchaeota archaeon
TCTGAATATGAAAGATAAAATGCAAAATAGAATAAAATGGTCTCAAAGATGTGTTGCATTCCTTAATCCCTTTGTTCTGAATATGAAAGTATGTTCTTGTCATTATTCTACCTCCTTATGTGTCTGGTTGCATTCCTTAATCCCTTTGTTCTGAATATGAAAGTATCTTCTCTGCAGGTTCTATGGTCTGAATCGTCATGTTGCATTCCTTAATCCCTTTGTTCTGAATATGAAAGAGCCTCAAGAATAGGTTTCTTAAGGCTTAAAGAGTGCAATTTAAATTCCATTTTAGGAATATATGGTTTTTGCATTTTGATTTATAAATATGTTCTGATCTGAAAGATCAGAAAAGGTATTAAGAATTGGTCTGTTCATCTCATCTAAGCCTTAACTTAAACAAGACTAAGTTTGATATAGTATCAAACCTTTTCGGGGTTGCCCCCTGTTGCGTTGCAACAACGCCAACTTTTTCGGCATATAGCCTCAAAGTATCAAGTAAGTCAATATCCTGTCTTTCAAGAATATTCCATATCTTGGCCTAACCAACAAAAAGTAATCTCCTAAGATATATTTAAACCTTTCTTAGCTATGTTTATAGAAGCATTATAGTCAGCATTTATCTGAATATTGCATTTGTTACATTTAAACAAACTAGAATTTCCATTAAATGGTCTTTGTGTATCAACTTTTTCACCACAATGAGAACACTCTTTGCTAGTGTTTTCAGGTGGAACATACAGCACTTTTATTCCCTCTTTTCTTGCTTTATAGTCTACTAAATCTGAGAGTCTTTTGAAAATGAATAATGATAACTTGTATTGTAAATTTTTTGACATTTTATATCTACTTTTTTTTATTTTTGTTAGATTTTCAAATGTTATGAATGCGTTCTTTTTACTAGCTAACTCAACAATTTTTTTTGAATACTCATGTAACCTCAAACCTATCATGGATTCTATATTTCGCATGTTTCTTTTTTTCCTTATCTTATTATGTTTGCCCCTCAAAAATTTATCTCTTTCTTTTTGGAGATTTTTCAATCTAAGTATTTCAGAACTACTCAAAAAAATGGGCGGATCATTTTTTCCATTCTTATCAACAAAAGTGCAAACAGCAATGTGGCTTATACCTCTATCTATTCCGATTGCTCCAGAGTAATCTTCTTTAATATTTGGAAAGGTTTCTAATGTATATTGTAGATAAAATTCATTATCTCTCCTTAACAAATAAGCATATTTGGCCTCCTGATTTTTTATGATATCTATTTTTTCTTTTAGCCATTTTAATCTTTTTTCTCTTAAAGGAAGGTCCAATTCATATTCCTTAGGGAGCATCTTTGAGATTGATAAATTAACTTTTTTATCCTCAATAAATTTAACTGATTTGTCTAACATTATTCTTTTTGCCTTAAAGTTTATTGTTCCTTTATTTTTTAAGGATTCTTCCTCTCTTTTTATATTTCGATCAAATATTTTTATTTTGCCGTTTATTCCTGCCAAGGTATATCCCCTAACCTTGTCTAAACTATTCTCTTGACTCTTCCAGGCAGGATGAATATATCTAAGTGCTTTCTGTTTTTCTCTTTTAGGAAGAACTATATTTTTTCCATCACGCATTTCAATAAACTGCTGAAGCCTTTTTCTTTCATTAGATAATCTTTTCTTTCTTTCTTGTTTTTGCCTTTTAATGGACTTATATTGATTAAAAGCTTCTCGAATTGCATAATTAAAATGAGTTTTAGATATTTTGCTAGTTGAATTTTTTATATTAATCTCGTGTTCCGCCTTTCTCCCTTTGGCAGAGTACATTCTTTTTCTTAACCCATTTTCAGTAAATTTATTCTTAAAACAATTCTCACAAATAGGCTTATTCCCTTCATAGTATTTTATTTTATTCCCGCAAAAACATGACTCATCAGGATAATCCCATATTTTATCTCCTTTTTCATCCTTAACCACTTCTCCATTTTCATTTTTCCTTATTTTTCCTGCAAAGAGTAATTTAGAAAGCTCTCTATCAATAACTCTAACTGCAAAATTTATTGCTTTATTATATTCATCAAAGTAGAGACCTAAATTTTTCTTGGTTTCTTTATCGAGTTTAAACTTAAATTTTATCCCAGTAGTTACTTTTTCTTCAACCACCTTCAATATATCCTCCTATAACAATTATCCACTAATCTCTTCTTATATTTTGTGGCTGGGGGGTAAATTTCATTTTGTATGATGACTTTGACTTTTTCTATTATTTCATGCAACTCTTCTCGGTTTTCAAGGGAAACTTTAACTAAATCGCCAGTAATTTCATATTTAATATATCCATAAGGCACTTTGTAGCCTAAATTTTTTTCAATCAACATTGCTTCAAACATTAGTTGAATCTTTTGAGTTTTATAATATTCACAAAGAGGTTTTTTAGCATATTTTAGCTGTAATGGATATGCTTCCTTAAGTTTCTCGTCTATTAACAAACAATCTATTTTTGTAGCATATTCTTCTGTTTCTAAGGAGATATTATATTTTTTAATGAGGTTAGGATTATATGCCTTGCCTTTGATAATTTTATTCCTATTTGTGTCCTTCTTAAAACCAAGATCTTTTTCTAAACCTTTTTTTTGTTTTACACTTTTTGTTTGAGGCAACTTTAAAACTCTTGTAAAATAAACAATTCTTGGACAATATTCATAATTCATTAAATCTGCAGCAGTAATCTTAGGAATCATTTTGGAAAATTATAAATCCTTTATCTTTCAATCTTTCTTCGTCTAACGCGCCTATAATCTCTCTTTCTGAAAAACAAGATTTACAAGCAGGAATCATAAAAATGCAATCTTCTGGTTTAAGCTCTAATTCTTTTATTTCAAGAATTAGCATTTCAGCCCTATTTTTGCTTAATTTTCCAATAAATGAACTTTTTTGAACTCTAAAAAATCCATAATTTTTACATTTAGAAGCTATCTTGCTTCTTATCTTATTTTCACTTATATCGTAGATTAACCAAAATAACATTTTATCTCCATATGAACGGCTCAAGTTTTTCAGAGTTTCCAAGAAGAAACCTTACAATCTCTCTGCCTTGTTCTAATATTATATTGGAAATTGCTAATTTTTTGTTTTTATATTCATTTTTCCAATCGAGAGCTTTCATGACTTCTTCAATTATTTTTGTTCTGGCTTCTTTTGTTAAAAGTTTTCCTTCCCCTATAATCTCTATATCTTCTTCTCCTAATCTTTTCTGAACAAATAAAGTGATGATTGCCCTGTCTATGATAGCTCTGAACTGCTCAACCATATCCAAAACCATTGAAGGTTTACTATATCTATCCATATGCAAAAAACCAAGATACGGGTCTAAACCAGATAATATACAAGCTCTTTCAACTTCTGAATATAGAATTCCATATCCGTAATTTAAAGCCATATTGAAAATATCTTGTCCAACTTGATCTCTTTTTTTTAAGGGAACTATTGATTTAAAACATTCAAAATAAACTGAAGCACCATAACCTTCATACCCTAAAATTTTTTCTCTTATTTCATCTATAATACTTCCTTCAATATCTTCAATCTTTTCTAAGTTCTCTTCAAGTGAAATTATTTCTTTTTCAAATAGCTTATCTCTTGTTTTGCTCAATCTTTTGATTAAAAAAAGCTGGTTTCTTAGCTTAGCTTTCAATATTTCTTTAACTATCGTTATTCCTCTTTCGTCAAAATATGCTTTTGCCTGTTCCCTTCTTGTTAATGTAGTTCCTCCTAATGTACAAGGATAAATTCTAGCAAAAGGTTTTCCATGAAAATTAGTAAAAACGATGTCTATGTTCTTCTCTGTTGCAAGCTTTACGACTCCTTCTGAAATAGAAGATGGGCTACTAATTATTATCTGTTCTACTTGGTCTGCAGAGTATTCTTCTTGTTTTTCTTTATTTTTTATAATGAATCTATTCTCTTTCTTAGACAGATAGCTTCCAAATTCATTGACTATTAGCTTCACAAATAAGTTGTTTGATGACTACTTTATAAAACTTATTATTTTGTAGTTACTTTAAAAAGACATAAATTTTTACACTAAAGTTTTTATAAAAACTTTAATTCTTTATTATGATGGATAAAAAACTTGAAAAATATCTGAAAGAACACGAGATAGAGTATATCCCTCATAAACACAAAGCAGTTTTTAGCGTTTCTGAAAGTGAAAAGATTAAGAAAAACATTCCAGGATTACATTGTAAAACTCTTTTTTTAAAAGATGAAAAAGGAAAGTTTTACTTGCTAGGTATGCCTGCTGAAAAAAAATTAAATTCTAAGCGATTCATAGAATCACAAAAAATTAAAAAGGTGCGGTTTGCCTCTCCTGAAGAACTAAAAGATAAAGTTAATCTAATTCCTGGAAGTGTTAGCATATTTGGAGCTATTTACATAAAAGATAACGTTAAATTAATCATTGATTCTGATGTTTGGAACTCTGAAACTATAGGGTTTCATCCAAACGATAACACTTGCACTCTTGAGCTAAAACACAAAAATTTAAAGAGTTTCTATGACTCATTAAATTGTGAAAAAGAGGTAGTGAATTTGTGAAAAAATTGTTTATTTTAGGAGCTTTTATATTAGTCTTATTTGTTAGTGCTTTCTTTATTTATAGCAACTATTTTCAAAAAGAGATAAATGCTGTATGTATGAATAAATCGTGTTTTGAAGTTGAGATAGCAGATACTAATAGTGAGAGGATGGTTGGTTTAATGGATAGAGAATATTTGAAAAATGAAACAGGGATGCTATTTATTTTTGAAAATGAAGGCATATATCCTTTTTGGATGAAGAACACACTTATACCTTTAGATATAATCTGGATTAATTCTAACTTGGAAGTTGTCCATATAGAGCGAAGCGTTCCGTGTGTTACGGATGAATGTATAATTTACACTCCTTCTGAAAAGGCTATTTATGTTTTGGAGATTAATGCTGGTCTCGCAGATGGAAATAATATATCGCAAGGAAGTAAAGTAAAATTTAAATATGATTAATTTTTTATTGTCTAATGGTGCATAGATTGCCTCCTAAAGCCTTAGAACATCATCTTGGAATTGAAAATGGGAGACCTCCTGGAATAGAATATGCTAGTTATGGTGAACCTTCGTCTAGAAATGAGGCTCCACTACCTCCCTATTCTTCTGAAGAACATACTGCTGATATGGCTTGGGATAGGGCTATGCAAAGAACCGGTGGATTGAGTGGTTCTATCATTTCTGCTCTGGATGCTAGACAGAACTTTGAGAATCCGGATATCCCTCTTAATGAGCAAGTTAATTCGGGAGATTTAAGTGATGAATATATTGTAGGTCAGGAAGGTCTTTCTCCTTTGATGACGAAGGAACTCTCTAAAAGTTCTAGACCTTAGAAACATTTTTATTTTTCTGATAATTACGATTTAAATGAATAAAAGAAAGGCGTTATTTCTTTCTGTTGTTATTACCTTAGTAATTGCTGGTAACTGGCTATTTTTCAATGCGTCTATAATTTTTCCTGATAGGGAAATTGTAATAGTGGCTAGAGTTATTGATGGAGATACTATTGAACTTAAAGATGGTAGAACCATAAGATTGCTAAATATCAATACCCCTGAAAGAGGGGAATTCGGAGCTGAACTTGCTAAAGAATATCTTCTTGCTTTTGAAAACAAAAGTGTTGAGTTTGAATATGCAGGTGTGGAAAAATATGGGCGCATATTAGGACGGATATTTGATGAATCATATCTTAACCTTGAACTTGTTAAACTTGGGTATGCTCATCCTTTTCTTGTGGATGATAGAGAGATAGAGATTTTCAAAGATGCTGAAAGGAAGGCATTTGAAAAAAATGAAGGTATTTGGAAGAGGTCAGAATACTACGGTTGCATAGAGGCAGAAATTGATGAAAAAGAGGAGAAAGTTGAAATATCTGACAAATGCGACATAAATTTTGAAAACTGGATAATTAAAGACGAGAGCACAAAAAGATATAAATTCAGTAGTTTTAGAGCTAATAGGTTTACACTTTACTCTGGAGAGGGAGAAAATGGAGAAAACGAGCTTTTTTGGGGTGCCGGAAATATTTGGAACAACGACCAAGACTCTATCTTTATCAGGGACGATAAAGGTTTTTTGGTTTATTTTGATAGTTATGGTTATTAGCTTGGCTTCTATGCAAGAAGTTGAAGCTTTAAGAATAAACGAAATAATGTATAAACCTTCATTTACAGAATCTTTTAATGAATGGATTGAAATATACAATGATGAGGCTTCAGATATAGATTTGTCTAATTATACTTTTTGTAATGACACTTTACTTCCGGGATATATAGATAGGCAAGAGAATCTCATTAAGAATGAAGGCATTCTTCTTAAAGTAGGTCAATATGCTCTTATAACTGATGGCGGTTCAGGAACTGAAGTTTATGATAATTTTGAGGTTGCACCTGAATCTCTTGCCTTACATGTATCTAAATCTACCATTTGTGGAGGTTTAACTAATTCTGGAAAACTTATTTTTTTAGCTGATTCTCTGGGGATAATAGTGGATGATGTTAATTATTCAGATGGTGCAGAAAAAGGATATAGCCTAGAACTCTACCAAGGCAGTTTCCTAGAAAGCTACGAAGTTGGCGGAACACCAGGTAAGGAAAATAGCGAGAGACAAGGAGAAAATCAAAATAATAATGAAAACAATAACTCTAATAATCTTGAAGATGATGAAGAAACTGAAATTGAAGAGTACATTCCAGACTCATACGATTTTCAGATAGGAAGTGAGTTTTTAGTAAATAGCTCTAATTATAAAAAAGATAAAATTATACTTAACTCTGAAAATAAAATTTCTAAAAGTTTTGGAAAAGAGTTTTACTCTAAACAGAATATTCTTAGAGAAACAATAATTTATGCTTTTACCATATTTTGCATAATTCTCCTTGTGCTTTTGGCTGCAAGAAAGTTATGAGCAAGCAGGTTCTACAATAACGCTTTCAAAGAAGCAAGAATTTATTCCGTATGTTATTCTCATTCCTTCTGTATATTGCTCTTGAAAGAAGTATGTTTGAGTTTCTCCATCATCAAGAATCTTTCCGTTAATACAACCATCCCCGCAGAAGTATTCCTCTCCGTTGATAATAAAGTCAATAGTGTTTATATCTTCCGAAGTTTGCCTTAATAAAGTCAACTCAATCTCCAAAGAATCCTGATTAAAACATGCTGTTTTATGAGATATTGGTCTTGGTTCGGAAAGTTTAATAGCGGCACACGAAGTTTCAGGAGAGAGGTCTATTACAGGTCTTACTGCAACAAAAACTGAACCTACTGCTACAACTGATAAGATGATAACTACTGATATGAATATTACCTCGCTTAGTCCTCTTTTGTTTATTTTTTGCATGGTCTTGCTCCTGCTTTTTCAAGTGAAAAACTTTCTTCAGAAATAATTAAGTCCTTTGCCTCTGACGAAACAACAAAATACGATGGAAGAGAAGAATCTACAAATGTTTCTCCTTCTAAATCCAGTTCATGGTTTGGAGAGTCTGTATAAAGGATGGGTTCGTTGTAAAATCCTTCATATAGCATTAAATTATCCTTGGTTATTGAATAAGTTTCCAAACCTATTCCTAGCGATGGACAGCCTTGTATTAGCTCGTTTTCTCCTGAAGCTGAATCAATAAGTATGGAAGTTGTTTTTTCACAGCTTGAAAAATCTGCTGTTGCTTTGCCTGTTAAGGAAATTTCAGGGAAGACTCTTTTAGACACTATTTCTTTTATTATATTTTCATTATATTTCCCATAGTTATTTGAAGAGAGAGAACGCATGACTCCATTTTCTATTGATCTAAATAAAGTTGATTGAGAGCACCCTTCAAAACAACCATCCATTTCTAAACCAAAACTTGAGCAAAAACTCTGACAATTTGTTGATAGTCTTGCTGGAGATTGATGGTTTATGTATTCTTCAGCTAGATTAGATATTGCATGACCCAATTCATGTGTTAAGACACTTTTTTCGTGATTTAGGTTAAGGCTTATTACGTTTCTATAGGCTGAACTCCTCATATTTTGACTCTCATCTTTAACAACAATGATTATATCGCTAGGGCAAGAAGCCGATTTTTTACGTAGTTCTGTTGAATCGCAAAATAGTGCTATTCCTTTGTATATTTCGCAATCTGGAGAGAAGGAGTCTATGTAATTTATATTAAAAGAGTCTTTTATCTCGCTATATGGGGAAGTTTCAAGAAAAAAATCCGTATATGAATTAGCATCACCTTGAGACGCAAAAAAAAGAAGAGAAATTTTGTTTTCTCCGCTATAATGTATTGGATTACAAGTTTCTAGATTGGATTTAGAGGTTGCAGACTTTGAATTAAATACTGTAAATGATAATGAAGAAATTATCACTAGAAGAAGAACCCCTATGACATAGTAATAAGATTTTCCTTCACTCATCTTTTTTTTTAGTTTTTCTGACTTAAATACATTACTAGACTACTAAAGCAATTCAAAAGATTTAAAATGCGGGCTGTAATCAATTGATTATGGGACAAATTAAAGCTAAAATAATCATTGAAATAATGGGCAGACCTGCAGAGCATCTTAAGGAATCTATGAATCTTTTGGTTGAGAAACTTGCACAAGAAAAAGGAATCGTTATAATTGATAAAAAACTATTTGATCCTAAACCGTTAAAAGACTCTAAAGACTTATTTACTTCTTTTACTGAACTAGATATTGATTTTGAGTCTTTGGAGAGCTTTTTCGCGATTGTCATGGGCTATATGCCCTCAAATGTGGAGATATATGAGCCAGACAAACTGAAAATCAATCTTTCTGAAATAAATGCTCTTTCTAATTTTATGATCTCCAAATTGCATAGATATGATGAAATAGCCAAAAGGGCATTGATTGAGAGAGATATGGTCATAAAACAGCTTGAGTTTCTTAAAAATGGCGGAAAGATGGAAGACTTGCTAAAAACTCATCAAGCTTCTCAGAATAAAGAGAAAAGCGGAAGTAAAGTTAAAAAGAAAGATTAAGATTTACCAAGAGATTTTGTTTTATAGTATCTTGCTCCTACGATTACTAAAACTATGACTATAATTGAAGCGATTAAATATCCTATCCATGAATAGCTGTTTTTTACAGGGGGTTGATTGCATATTCCTGTACAACATTGAGCATTATCAAATGAGGGAAGGGTATTTGTTGAACAGACCTCTCCTGCAATACATGGTTTGCCTCCTAGCTCCGCACAATAATATGAACTAGTTTCTGAATAATTAGATTCTAGATAAGGAGTCTGAACTTCTTCAATTTTAGAAGTGTAATTGATTAATACTGGAAGAGAAACAACTATGTCTCCTGATTTCATAATTATCTGGGAGTTTATGTTATTCTGCAAAGTTTTTAGAGTCAAGTTAAAATCAACCTTGCTTTTTGGACCAATATGGGTCAGAACTTGAGGAGTTATATCAAAAAGAGTTGAATCGTACTCTATTAAGATATTATCTATTTGCAGGTTCTCATCATTAATTATACTGAAAGGAAACGATTGTTGTCTGTTGATAAGAATTATACTCTTTATTTCTCTTGGATAGAATCTAAACTTGGAAAGCAAATTTTCTGGCTGGGAACTATCCTTGGGTAAAATAAGGATAGGTAGTTCATAGGAGCCTATGGTTATCATTCTGAAGCCTGGCTCTATGTTAGATATTCCAAAATGAATATTGTTTTCTCCAGGTTTGATAATGAGTTCTCTCTCTTCTGGAAAATTGGAGGTTATAACTTCGCTTAAATCTCTGTTTAGAAAAAGATTTATTGAAAAATCCATGTCAGTTATTATAAATCCAGGAGATATTGTATACGGAGCTATATCTCCTTCTACCTTTAATGTTTTATTAAAATCTATTTTTTTTATTTGGCCGTTAATTGTTGTTGTTATATCATTTATTAAGAGAGTGTAATTGTTTGAATTAAATGGTAAAATCCCGTATATGAAATATCTATCTCCCAGTCTTTTTACGTCGTATTCCCAAGGAACCTGAACATTGTTTCTTTTAAGCTCTACCATTTCTTTATAAATTGGTTCTAAAATATTTCCAGATATTTCAGCAATTAGAGTTTCCGAAGGGTTATAAGATTCTTTGGTCAATAAATCTACAGCCGAAACATTTCCTAAA
Organism: Candidatus Woesearchaeota archaeon; assembly: GCA_964579805.1. Classification (GTDB taxonomy): domain Archaea; phylum Nanobdellota; class Nanobdellia; order Pacearchaeales; family GW2011-AR1; genus CAZOGX01. Next base: position 10,192 of record CAZOGX010000016.1, read on the forward strand.
GCTAGAAAGAAAACTAAACAGAATATTATGCCTTTCATGAATAAGACTACTGCTGGAGATATAAAAATGTTTTCAGTTCCCCATTTCCTTTAATCTCTTTAAAGTTTCTTCAAAATCTTTGTCTTCTGGATTTGGACGAGGCCTTATAGTTTGCTTTCGCTGATTAAATTGACTTACTCCTGAATTCATTGGTCTTCTCATTTGTGCAGGTCCATAGGGCGGGAAAGGTGGTTTCCTCATTACAGTATTTGGAGTTCCAGACGAAGAACCTCTATTCCTTAATTTAAACCATAAAAGAGCAAGTTTCTTACGGAATAGTATTGCTATAATTGCTAACACTATAAGAATTAAAAGAAGGAATATCCAAAACCAAATATTTGAACCTGAACTCTCCCCTGAAGAAATACAGCAAACTGAAGAGGGCGAATCACAAGAAGCGCTTGATTGAACCTCATTTGATTGACAGGAACTATCACATATTCCTCCAAGTTGTTGACAAGCATTTTGGGTTTGTGTTGCTTGACAAGTTCCTATACAGCATCTAGAAGAGTCTGATGAACCAATAAAACTTCCTTGACAGGTTTCTGAAGCAGAACAAATGCTACCTGATTGTTGAAAACAGGATTGAACGCTTGAATTTGAACAGCAAACTCCAAGGTCGCAGTCAAAAAGAGACGTTCCTCCCGCAGCAGCGCAGGTAGTTGCACTGACGCATTGTCTTCCAGTAGTTTGTAAACAAGATTGTGGGGAAGATGAAGATGAACTTGAAGAAACAGACTT
>CAZOGX010000017.1:0-10105 GCA_964579805.1 Candidatus Woesearchaeota archaeon
TTCAACCATTTTTCTTGAATCAGTTACATCAGGAAAATATTTATTTCTTACAACATAAAGATAAACGTCATCAAAAATTGTTCTTAAAGCAGTATCCATAAAACCCTCTTTAAGTAGCACTATTTAAAGCCTACTTTCTCAAAATTTAAACTCACTCTATATACCCGCCCTTCTGCAAATTCCACAACTCTTTGTAAAGACCCTTCTGCCTTATAAGTTCCTCATGTTTTCCTACTTGAACTATTTTACCTTCATCCATAACTACTATTTTATCAGCACCCATAATAGTCGACAATCTATGAGCGATGATTATTGAAGTTCTATTTTTCATAAGTTCTTTCAAATCTTTCTGAATTTCGCTTTCAGTCTTGCTATCTAAGGAAGAAGTAGCTTCATCTAAAACAAGAACCTTTTTATTAGCCAAAATTGCTCGAGCAATAGAGACTCTCTGTTTTTCCCCTCCAGAGAGTTTAACTCCTCTTTCTCCAACAATTGTATTCTCTTTATTTGGAAAAGTTTTTATTACTTTATCAAGTTGAGCAAACTTCATGGCTTCCAAAACTTCTTTTCTAGATGCTTGAGGATTAGAAAATGCGATATTATTGTAGATGGTATCATCAAATAAGACAGCCTCTTGAGGAACAATACTTAATTCAGACCTAAGAGATTCCTGCTTAAAGTCCTTAATATTTCTTCCATCTATCAATATCTGACCAGAAGCTACATCATATAATCTGTAAAGAAGTTTCACAATAGTAGTTTTTCCAGAACCAGAATGTCCCACAAAGGCTACTTTTTCTCCTTCCTTTATCTTAAGATTAAAATCTTTGAACAATTGTCTCTTTTCATAATTAAATGAAACATTTTTGAATTCAACATTTCCATTCCGTATAGACAATTCTTCCGCATTCTCTTTGTCCTTTATTTCATTTTCAATTTTGCCATATTGGAAAAGCTCCTCAAAATCAGCCATTGATCTATAAAATCCTCTTATCCCATGAACAAAACCAAAAAGAGGACCCGTAAGACTGGTGTAAACTGTATAAACAAAAACTAATGTTCCAAGAGTTATCTCTCCTGCAAGAAATCCTTTCAAAGAAAAATAAACAATTAGGAGGGTGCCTACTGCTAATATCAAAGACTGTCCTGCATCAAAAGCTCTAAAGTATCCCCAATGTTTAAGGACAGCAGCCTTACTATTTTCAGTTAGCTTAGCAAATTTATCTTTTATCATGTTTTCCTTACCAAAATATTTTATTGAATCTATATTAGTAAAATAGTCGCTTATGTGTCCTTTTTCAATATCTTCAGCCCTATTAGCGAGAACATTAGGAGTTTTCTGAAGATTTTGTATAAACAAGCTATAAATTATGAAAGTCAAGGAAATAGCAAAGACAATTATTCCAGTAACTATATCAAAATACACAAGAGAGGCAATAACTATCGCGCTTTGAAAAATCAAGGGCAGTGTGTTAAAAGCCAAAAAGTCAGTCATCCTCTCCATGCCTCCAGAACCTCTTGCAAGTCTTGATATTAATGAGCCAGTTCTGTGAGTAGTATGAAATCTATGTGACAACTGCAATATGTGATTGAAAAATTTCTGTTTCAAGTCTCTCATTAAACCAGCATCAATCTTGTTAACAAAATGTATATTCAACCACTTACCTGCTACTTTTACAGCAACGGTAGAAACAAAAATAGTAGCAATAATTAAAAGCACCCCAATGTAAGTCTCGCTAGTAATTCCACCAGAAACATATTCTGTTCCCTTATCAACTATTATCTTGAATAAAAGTCTGTCCAATATATGAACTATCTCTAAAATAAAGACTACCGATATTAGTGCGAAGAAAAGTAATTTGTATCTCTTAAGAAATTCAAAATAAACTTTTAAGTTATATCTAAAATCTATTTTTTCTTTGTTACTTTTACTCATAAATCTTTTAAGAAAATCTTCTTTTTAAAACATTACAATTCCTTTTCAGGCCTTGCAATTAAATTTTCCCAGCTAAAATCTTAGTTCTGCAAGGAACTTTTGCCTTAGCCATAGTGAGTGCTTCTCTTGCAACTCTTATTCCCTGTTCAGTATCTGTTGCAACAAAAAATATTTCCTGCCCTGAATTAACTATTGCAGCTCTGCCTTCAGCGACCCCAAAGCTTTGAGTCATACCAGTAGAAATTCTGTCAGCTCCAGCTCCAGCAGCAGCCTTATTGTTCCTTAATATGTGATGCGGATAAACTTTTACGGCAAAATAAAATTGCTTAGGCAATTTAAGTTCAAGAATCTTATTTATCTGAAGTCTTCCTGACTCAAGAGCATTATCTCTTATTAGAACTCTCTCATCAGCTATCATTCTTATGACATGCTTAAATCTACCATTATTGAATCCGGAGATATCCCCAAAAAAATACTTTACTATCTTGTTATTAGGAACAACTTTTATATAAGCTCTAGATTTATCTCTTGACTTCCTAGTATAAGGCAAAACAGGCATTTTTGAATATGAGGATGCTTTTCTTAAAGCCATTATTTGCTCTCCTTCATCTCAATATGGGTAGTTACTGCCTGTCCAGGAAGACCCTTTTCAAAAATTGCCCTAACAAGACCCTTATTTCCATGAGCATCGCTTATTTTTCCAGAGATGACCTTTCCGCCTTCTGATTTCCATTCAACATGTTTTCCCCTTGATTTAGAAGCCTCTTCCCTATTCTTAAAGCCGAGGTCTAAAAGATAATGCTTCTCATGAATTCTATGTCTTCCTCTTCTAAACTGAACTACTATTCCTTTTGTCATCCTCTCTGTTAGAAAATTGGGTTTTTAAAGATTGCTGACATGTTGCTCTGAATCTCTCACGGCATAGCCAGAGAGGTCAACATCGCAGTAACTTCTTCCAGAACTAAAATCAAAAGAACTAAATTTAGAAGGGTTATCATTTCTCACAAGAGTAACCAGATTTTTAGGAATTATAGGGAGTCCTAATTTTAATGACCTATTAGCAAGAGAGTAAATTCTTTGAGATATATCTATAGCAGTTGTCTCTCCTGAAACAACAAAAACGCCACGATAAAACCTAGATGTAAGAATTGCATAAGCAAGCATTTCAAAAAGTTCCTGGGAATAACTTTCTCTAGGAGAAAGAACGTTACTTTTTAGATTTTGGGTAACTAACCCAACTCCTCCAAAGCCTTGAGAGAGATCATGCCTATCCAATGAATTATTTTTTCTTATTCTTTCATAGAATGAATTTCTCAATGAGCAGAGTCTTTTTTCATTTGCAGCTCTATTAACTGCAAGATTTATTCCTTGATCACTATGTATTCTTTTAGAAGAACCATTTCTATTTCTTCCAAGTCTCCTTGGACGAATTTGGTGCCTTATAAATTTAGAATCTTTCCTTAACCATCCTGTATGTCTATCAAACCTGTAAAAAAAAGCAGGGGTAAAAAACAAATTCTCAATCGGAGTTGTAGATAATTCTTGAAAAAAAGCTATTTCCTCTTCAACTGCTCCAGCTTTCAGTGTTCTGTTTCCAAAGCATTCAGCAGTCGGAACACGAAGAGAAAGATAATCAATAAATACTGCTCCTGGAAGAGAAGTAATTCCTTCTAAAAATGATTTTTGAACATTATGAATTGAGTCCATGAAACAATAACCTTTCAATCACTTTTTAAATTTTGACTTCTGCCCTTTTAGAGTATCTTAAGGGATATTTGAAAAATCGCCACTTAACTTAGGAGAATAAACCTGCACTCTTTCGCCTAATATAATATAATAGCTCCCAGGACCCCCCCCTTATTGCTACTTTTTCTCTTATCAAATCAGAATGTAAATCTCTAACCGGAAAAGAATCTAAAGACATCAAATTAGAGCGCATTTTTTCAAGTTGACTAGAAGTCAGAAGTCTTGGTCCGTTTCCAGATACAATTTGATCCATTCCTCTAAATAAATTTTCTATTTTTAAATATTTGTGTAAAAATAAACTACAAACTTATCTCAAAATTTCCAAGTTCCTTTTCAAGAACCTTCATTACTTCTCCGCTAACTACAACTTTTCCCTTGTCCTTGCTCTTTCTTATTGCCTCTTCAAGCTCTCCTGTGTTAGCAAGAGTCATCTTTCCAGAATGTATCTTCATAACCCTCCCGTTATCTACAAAAAAGTTTCCTGAATCAGTAATTACAAGTTCTCCAGAAGAACCCATATTATTCCCAAACCTAATTTGCAAAACGCTCTTTTCTACAGAGACAAGCTCTTTTCTTTGAGAGTAATCCAGAAGTTCTTTTATTATCTCAGACACATTTCTTCTCAAATTATCCATTTCAATCTGGCTTATCTTATTTCCCTTACTTTTTTGTCTAATCTTAATAAGTTCGCTCAAAATAGGAATAAACCTTGAAGGCATCTTTCCTTTCTTAACTAATTGTTTCTCAAAATCCTTGACAAGTTCATCCTTTGACTTAGAACCAAAAATATTCTTCAAAAGACTAAAAATGTCCTCGTCAAGTTTCTTAGCATCGTTTTCTATAAGATTACTTTCCAGCTTTTTTCTTATTTCTTTCAGCTTTTTATCAAATTCTCCAGTTTCTTTAAGAAGTAAATCTATCTCTTGACCTGAAATTTTCTTCAACTTTCCATGCTCATAATTTTTGTAATAATTTACAGTCTTCTCAAGAACCTTCAACTCTTTCATGTCCATTATTTTTTCCTGTTCAACAAATAATTTCTTAACATCCTGAACTATAGTTTTTGGTGCAGGAGGAGCATGACCTGCCAACATCATCAAAGCTTGTGTAGGTGTTACAACGCCCCAATATATATCAATCATAGCATCCAATAGTCTTCTATCAACAAGAGCTTCATTCTGTTCGCCATATTTCATAAACTTATCAACTGCTTCTGGAGAAGGTTTTATTTTACCCATTTGTAAAAGAAGTTTCCAAGGCAAGAATGTCCCTCTATCATACATTGGAACACCATCACGTATAAATGTAAACATTACAGGATTAGCGTCTTTTACAGAATCCCAGAAATCAGTAAGTAGATAAACCTGAACATTCAAAACATTTGTAACTCCTGCTAAAGCAGTAGCCTCTTTTATATAATCATGAATCATGCCCCTCAACCTTTCAAGCAACTGTAATCTAGGCATTCTCTTAACATCTGTATCATCTATAACTATAAAGGTGTCCACGTCGGATTCTTTCCCGGCAGTTCCTCTAACTAAACTTCCTCCAACGGCGTAAGTAGCAACATATTTTTCAAACTTCCTCAAAACAAGAGCTTTATGAATATTTGCAAGCCTTATAGTTCCAAGAAAACCATTGTCATGTAAGGGGTAAGAATTACCTATAGCATCAAGAAACTCATATTTGCTATCAAGACCATAATTCCAAACGTCTACTGGTGTCTTAATATGTACCCACAAAACCTGCTTACTTTCTTCCACCAATTTAACCACTTCAGGTTTTATTTTTTTAGCTATATCCTTAAAATGTTCTTCTGGCAATAACATAATTAAATGTAGTGGCTTCTTAGCAATTTCTTCTGGAAGAAGACCTTCATCTTCTTCAAAGAACTTAAAATAATGTGCTGGAAGCAAACTTAAGCTCATAGTGAAAGGAAACTTCTTAATCAGTTTTTTCTTAAAATCTTCAAGTTTTCCCTTAACCTTTTCCATCTCTTTTAGCGCATCATTCGGAATCCCAGCACCAACAGGGTTATTAGGATCATATTTTATAGGAGAATTTATTGCCCCGCTTAATCCAGGCTTAAGTTCCTTGTCATTCATATCCTATTTATAGAAATAAGGTATTTAAAAGTATTACCTTCAAAACTTTTTCCAAGATTTTGAACGAAAAAAGGGACTTCTTGCCCTCTCAATTTCAAATAACTCATATAAGTTCTCTCGGCATAACCCTGCTCAATGACTATTCTTTTTCCTCCAGATTACAAAAGATAAGCTATTTAAGTCCTGCTTAAATTTATAATATATATTCAACAACATATATAATGAAAGAATCAATAAGAGAAAAGTATCTTCCAGAATTTGTTTATGGTGGAATTGATGGAGCAATAACTACTCTTGCAGTAATGGCTGGCGCAATGGGGGCATCACTTCACGCAGGAATAATCTTAATTCTTGGATTCGCAAATCTTACTGCTGACGGATTTTCAATGGCGGTATCCAACTATCTTTCAACAAAATCACAAAGAGAACTTTCAATCAACAAAACAAAGCAATATAAAAAAAGTCCGCTCAAAACCGGATTTGCAACATTCATTTCTTTTATAGCAATAGGTCTGATACCTCTCATTCCATTTATAATTGGACTAATTTCTCCTTTCGTAGACTTATACAAATTCAATCTATCCATTGTGTTTACGGCGATAGCGTTAATAGTCGTAGGTTCAATAAAAGGACAAATAACAAAAAAGAAACCGCTCAAATCAGCAATTGAAACTCTTCTCATCGGAGGAATTGCTGCCTCTCTAGCATTCATAGTAGGATACTTATTAAAGGGAGTTTTAGTTTAAAATGCCTCAAGCAGTAACCCATATATTAGTCCCCATCCTTTTAGTAGCAATATTTAGAGACTTCTATCTCAAAAGAAGAAATAAAAAATCTTTCCCGCTTCATTACGTATTTATAGCAGGTTTAGGAGGAGTTCTTCCAGACATAGATTTCATAATTTCTGCAATAATTAATTTTACAAGTCCGGAAGTTTGGAGTTTACATAAAACGCTAACACATTCGTTGATGTTTCCAATAGCCTTGTTTATCTTGTTCATCCTACTAAAGCCTGTAAGTCTAAAAGCAAAAATATGTAATCTTGGAAGACATAATTTAAGATTATCAACTATATTTCTTATGCTTTCCATAGGGGCTCTAATTCATTTAGGTTTAGACTTTATAACAGGAGAATGGTCCTACTTGCTTTATCCATTTTCATCTGCAGAATATGGACTCAATCTAATAACCTATCTTTCGCAAGAATGGCAAGGCGTTTTGCTAACATTAATAGACGGTATACTTCTAGTGATTTATCTTGCGTATTTAGAGTTCAAGCATAAAATCTCTGATTTTATTTAAAAGATAAATATAAAAATAGTAAAAAATTCAGACCACTATGAGTCTAATAGTTGTTGAGCCAGATGATTATAAACCCCCTTATCAAGGCGTATTTTCTGATAAGATTGTAACGGATACAGCACTAGCATTTATTTATGGAACAGCAATTGGACTTGTTACTCTTGTTGAAAAATATTTGATTAATCCAGCAAAGGATATTAAAATGCGAGTAGATAAAAGCAATAGAAAAAGAAGTGAAGGAGCTTTAGAAGGAAGAGTTCTTGGATATGGTTGAATCAAAAACAATCTCTAAGCAAATTTTCATAGACAACCAATCAGAAGAAGATAACTATCTAATTTGTGAAGGCTGTGGAAAGAAACTATCAGCATTAAGCTGCAAGCTCAAGTGCGGAAGGTGCGGTTACTTCAGGAGCTGTTCTGATTTGTTCTAAGTCTCTACAATCACCAAAAAGCGTTCTATATTGTTCAAATAAATCTCTTAACTCTCCTCCAATCGCTCTAAAATCCTCAACTAAACCCCAAAGTGTTGAACCTCTTATTAATTGAAGCATGTCTTGACTAATTAGACCCATATCTCTCAAATATAAAGTTGGTGGATCAACATCAAATTCATCTTTTGAAATAAAAGCCAACCTCTGCCTAGAGTAATGTAAATGCTTAGAAGAATATATAGTTCCATCTGGACAGAGATGGGTAATATACCTTATACCTTGATCAGTATCAATCCATGTATTAGCGACTCCTAATATCTGTCCAAATCTACGATCTCTCCTATCTACAATAAGACCAACTAAATCCTCACATGGAACAAAAATCCTCGGAGTAAAATAAACACCTCTCACGCATTTAATCAATAAAAGGAATATTTAACTTTTTATGCTATGGCCCTGGGCAGAATCGAACTGCCGAATGCTCGGTGTAAGCGAACCGGTTTAACCACTAGCCTACAGGGCCTGAATCTCTAAGATAAAAATGCTTTTTAAATCTTGTTTAAAGACATTAGCTTTTTAAATGGACGATCTATGAAATTTTATGGTTAAGACAAGACCAACAACGAAATCTCCTCCAGAAATGATTAAAGAACTTTCTTCAACTGGTAGCCAGGTATACCAACCAAATAGAAGAGAAGTTGTGGGAACACTTGAGACTATAAGCCATGAAACAAAACCTCCTTATCTAACTTTTAAAGACTCAGATTGTAGTTGGTTAACAATAACTTGGGAAGAACAAACAACATATACCCCGCGAGGCGATTCAACTCCTTCAAGAACAGGAAACGAAAAACATACAAGGGTGCTTGAGTTTCCTGGAAAAGTTGACGCATCCAAGATAGGAAAAAGAGTAAAGTATTCCTGTAGAAGAAATGGATTAGAACATGTTTATTCTCTTGAATTAGTTTAGCCCGCAAAACTCAAAATTTAAATAACTCCCATTTTTAGTCTTTTATAGCACCCGTAGTTAAATGGTAGAATGCGACCTTGCCAAGGTCAAGACCCGAGTTCGATTCTCGGCGGGTGCATTCTAATCTGTCCCATCACCAGTTTTGAATCTTTTCTCATTTGCTCTTTTCAGATTAAGCCATAAAACAAAATCTGAAATATAATTTTCATAATAATTACCAGAATTAAATCCAGAGTGATGAGTATTAACAGGAATATTGACAATTTCAGTCTTTGCGTTCTCAAGATAATTATCTGGAATTTCTCCTGCTCTTAAACATCCCTTCTTTGCATGATAATGTAAAAGTACTCTAACATTTGAGGGTATTCTTTTAGGTCTGCCCCAATCTAATAATAAATTATTGTAATGAACAGCATCAAAGAAAACCATATTTACCTCAACTCCGGATTTATTGAGATAATCTGCAACCTCAAGCGCATCAGCACATCCCCAGCTATGAGCCATTAAAATCAATTTTTTATTATTTGCAATTTCGCGTTTGATAATTTCAACTTTTTCAGGCCATTCCCAAAGGTTAATGTTATGATAATTTGCGAGGTCTGTATAGCACCTTAGTTGATTTGCTATTTGTCCAAGAATATTTCCCCCATATCCTCCGAAGGTGAAAACAACTGCTCCTTCAGGATGCTCTTGTCTATTTTTAGAAACCTCTCTAATAAAAGCATCCTCATCAAACCTATAGGAAGCAGAACATCCAGAAAAAAGCAATGAAGATGCACAAAAAACAGAGGCTAATTTTTCCAAAGACATAATAATAAATATGAAGATTTATAATATTTAATAATTTATGTTTAAAGTGAAAAACCAAAAAGCAGTATTATATTCGCTAATAGCATTGGTATTCTTAGTATTAACATTCACCATCTACTGGTTATTTATAGCCCTAGCAGTATTTTTCTCTTGGCTCGGTTGGAAAGAACTTATCAAGTAGAACGAGAAGCTTTAATCTCTTGATCATATTTTTCACGCAAATAATTCAAAATATGTGCTTCTTTAGAAACACCTCTCTTATATCTAGCAGCTCTTGTTCTATAATCGTGTTTAGCCATAGCAGTCCACAAACCTACTTTCTTAGGACAAGCTTCTGCGATTTGCTCCAATGAAAGAGAAGTCATCAGTCCATCCCTTCATAAGGGTTTCTGTTTATAGAAGAATTATTTCCCTTTCCAGAAGAGACAAGGACATCATCAATTCTCAAAATCATAGTAGCCACCTCGCAAGCAGAACTGATTGCTTGAGTCTTTACTTTTAAAGGTTCTACAATTCCAGCACTAACACAATCCTCTACTCTGTTAGTGAATAAGTTCAGTCCATCTCTTGAATTTCCAGACATATGCCTTTGTTTAAGTTCAGTTATTATGTTTATTGGATCAAGACCAGCGTTTTCTGCAAGAGTTTCAGGAATAGTTTCCAAAGCAGAAGCGAACTCATCAACAGCCAGCTGTTCCCTGCCTCCAAGAGTTTTTGCAAAGTCTCTTAGTTTCTTTGAAAGTTCTATCTCTATAGCCCCTCCACCAGAAACTATTTTACCGCTTTTTACAGCAGAAACAACAAC
>CAZOGX010000018.1:0-625 GCA_964579805.1 Candidatus Woesearchaeota archaeon
TATTTTGCTTTTTCTAAGCTATTTTAGGGGGTGACAAATGTCTGGTGGGAGCACACTAAGCAACTTCTCTTATTTGCGAAATCGAATGGTCTTCACCATAAAGAGCCCTTATTTCATCCATAGATCCACAGATAAATATTCTTCTCCCTCCTTGCTTTCTTTCCATAAACTCCCTCCCAAAAACATTGCAAGTATTTATGACGGGCATTGAATTGCTGACAATTACTAAATCTCCTTTAATTTCTGACAATACCCTTACTATGGAAGCAAAGGCACTTCCATCAAAACTTTCTATTCTAGTTAAGTCAAGAACAACATCCTTGCACGGATTAACATAACTCATTATTCGGGTATTAAAATCTCTCTCGATAGTAGAATTAGTTATATTTCCATCAACTATGATTGCTGAATACCAACAAGATTGAGTTCCAGCATTTAAACTATAAGGCTCACCCCTCATCTCCCATCAAAATACAAATAATCCTTAAAAATGTATCTCTAAATCATCTGATAACAATTATATTTTTAAACTTAAAGTTTCTGTCAAATTTATGAGAAGGATTGGTAATGACAAATTAGCTACACTTTTAAGAGAAGGATTCGAAGGACAAGTGGCTTTTGAAGG
>CAZOGX010000018.1:635-9828 GCA_964579805.1 Candidatus Woesearchaeota archaeon
AATCTGCACAAGGAAAATTTACTCTAGAGGCTACCTCTAGAAAACAAGGAGAATATTGTCTTATTAATGGATCAGGAGCTAGAGATGGTTATAGCCAAGTTATATTCACTATTAAACATTGGAATATAGCAATGTCTAATTCTGATGATGATTCAAATATTAGAAGGATAGTTTCAGTTCCAGTCACATTTGCTGGAAGCGATAATTCTCTTCAAATCAACCCAGATATGAATGGGCAGATTCTATATTGAACTTGAAAATCTATTCTTAAACTCCTAAGTCTCTAAGAACTAAACCTCTTTCTCCAAAGCACCCAACAACTTCTCTTTATCTCTTCCTGAAACATCCTTCCCCCACAGAACAAAAATCCTATTTACTCTCCCCCATAACTTTCTAGGAACTATTTTCTGCAACTCCATCTCTGTTTCAGTCGGATTCTTCGTCCTTACAAGCTCAAGCACATTAGCAAGTCTATGAACATGCGTATCAACGCAAATAGCATCCTCACTATGAACCTCACTCAAAACAAGATTAGCAGTCTTTCTGCCCACGCCAGGAATTTTAACTAATTCCTCAATTTTATCGGGCAATTTCCCATCAAACTCCTTATTAAGAATTCTAGCCGCATAAATTACATTTCTTGCCTTAGTCCTATTATAATTCAAACTTCTAAAAATCTTCAAAACATCAGAATATCTCGCCTTACTCAAACTCTCTAAACTTTTATACTTCCTAAAAAGAGCTTCGGCAATAGGGATAGTAGTCTCATCTCTAGATTGAGCAGACATTATAGTTGCAATCAAAACCTGCCAATCCTTCTCCCAACCTTCAGCAGCCAATCTTTTCTCTCTCTTTCCATATTTTTTCTCTGCCTTTCTAAATATTCCTAAGAAATACTTTTTCCTGTCCATAGGATATACAAAAAACAAGAATTTATATACCTTCTAAAAAGAAAAAAATAATGAAAACTATCTGTGTATTCTGTTCTTCAAGAAACCCGTCAAATCCTAAATATGCGGAAGCAACAATCCAATTAGCAAAAATTTTATCAGATAATAATTACACGATCATTTATGGAGGAACTCAAAAAGGCCTAATGGCTCTACTTTCTGCAGAAGTTAGAAAAAACAAGGGAAAGATAATAGGCATCCTGCCTGAAGTATTCTCAAACCTACATTCTCCTGAAGAAGAAATAATTAGAACAAAAAATTTCGCAGAAAGAAAAGAAGAAATGATTACAAAATCAGATGCCTTCGTCTGTTTGCCTGGAGCATACGGAACTCTGGATGAAATGACTGATGTAATAGTTGGAAAACTGATAAGAGCACATAATAAACCTATAGTATTGATAAACACAGATGGTTTTTACAATAACTTGCTTGCCCATTTCAAAAAAATAATAGATGAAAAACTAACAGACAATTATGAATCTCTCTATGGGATAGTAAATACTCCTAAAGAAGCAATAGAATACTTAAAAAACTATGTTCCGGTAGAGGTTAAAGACCCAGCAATTCACGGATAACCCTAATCTTTTTAACCCCTTGCCCCCTTCTCCAACTATGTCTATAAAACTATCAGATATAAAATCCTGGACGCCTGAAATAGAAGCTCAAATTACAAAAGAATGGAAGAAAAAAGGACATCCATTCAATCCAAAAACAAAAAAGAAAATCTACTCAATAGACACTCCTCCCCCATATGTAAATACTCCTATTCATATGGGGCACGCAGTAACTTACTCATATATGGATTTCTTCGCAAGGCACAAAAGACTCAAGGGATATGAGGTTCTCTTTCCACTCGGCTTAGATAGAAACGGACTTCCAATAGAAATGGCTACAGAAAAGAAGTTTAACATAACCCCAGATAAAGTAGGGAGAGAAAAATTCATAGAACATTGCAAGAAACTTCTTGAAGAAGCTTCAGAGGAATCCTTAGACGCATTCGCAAAACTCGGGATTTCATTCAATTCGTTCAAAAAAGGAAATAAAATAGGAGAAATATATGAAACAGATTCTGAAGAATACAGAAAATTAACCCAAGAAACATTCATAGACCTATACAAGAAAGGTCTAGTCTACGAAGATATAAGGATAAACAACTGGGACCCAAAGCTAAGAACCACAATTTCAGATTCAGAAATAGATTACCTTGAATTGCCTTCAACCTTCAACCATGTAAAATGGAAAATTAAAGAAACAGGAGAATCAATAACAATAGCAACTACTCGTCCAGAATTAATATGCACTTGCGGAGCAGTAATCTTCAATCCTAAAGATGAAAGATACAAGAATCTTGAAGGAAAAACTGCGATATCCCCAATATATGAAAAAGAAATACCTATAATTTCTAATCCGCTAGCTAATCCAGATAAAGGAACCGGCATAGTAATGATTTGCGGTGGAGGAGATTTAATGGACAACCAATTCTTCCGAGAAATGGGCATGAAACCTAAAATAGCGATAGGAATAGATGGAAAGATGAATGAGCTTTCAGGCATATTAAAAGGTCTAAAAGTAAAAGAGGCAAGAGAAAAAATCTTAGAAATTTTAAAAGAAAATAAATTATTGGTAAAACAAGAACAGATAACTCATAGAACTCCAATTTCAGAACGTTCAAAAGCAGAAGTGGAATTTATAGAAATGCCTGAATACTATCTAAAACAACTTGAACACTTAGATAATTTAAGAAACATAATAAATCAAATAACTTTTTTCCCAGAAGAATCAAAAGAGATATTAGAAAGGTGGATAAGCTCAATAGCTATTGATTGGCCAATCTCAAGAAGACGTTATTACGCAACTCCAATACCTTTATGGTTTTCAGAAGATGGGAAATACATAGCAATTCCTCCAAAAGGAAAATACTACGAACCTTACAAGCAAACACCTCCATTAGATTCAGACATCCATGAGAAGAATCAATACATATCTTTAGGAAAACTAAAAGACAAAGAATTCAAAAAATTAAAATGGAAAGGTGAAGACCGAGTTTTTGATACTTGGTTTGACTCATCTATTTCAGAGTTATTTATAATAAAATATCCTTCAAAAGAATCAGAAAAAATGTTTCCAGTAACAATAAGAACTCAAGGAAAAGAAATAGTTAGAACTTGGCTTTACTATACTCTTTTAAGAGGTTACCATGAAAAAAACGCTCCAGCCTTCAAAGAAGCATGGATACATCAGCACATCCTAGATGATAAAGGCAAAAAAATGTCAAAATCTTTAGGAAACATAATAGACCCTCAAGAAATTCTAAAACAAGAAGGTGCGGAAGCTCTGCGATTATGGTCTGCAACGGAAGGAGATATTTCTAAACAAGATCTTTCTTGTTCAAGAGAAAGAATAAAAGGCGAAGTTAAAACTATAAATAAACTTCTTAATATAGCTAAATTTATCTCACAGTTCAAAAAACCAAAAAAGAAACCAGAAATAACAGATACAGATCAACTATTTATAGATTATACAGAAGCTCTGGTTGAACACACAGAAGAAAATTATGAAAAATATAACTTCTATCATCCTTCAATAAAACTCCGCCATTTTCTATGGGAGATACTTGCCTCGCACTATCTTGAGTTAGTAAAAAGCAGAGCTTATAATGAGCAAAAAATATTTTCAAAAGAAGAATCGGAATCTGCACATTATACCTTAAATTACTTGCTTGAAAGGTTAATAATTCTTTTAAATCCTATAATACCTCAAGTAACTTATTTAATAGCCGATAATTTTGGAATAAAAATAGAAAAGTACCCTGAAAAACAAAGAAAAATGACTGATATCCCATCAATAGAAAAGACAATGTCCTTTAATTCAGAAGTTTGGAAGACTAAAAAAGAAAACTCAATATCTTTAAAAGAGCAAATATCAGGAATAAACATTCCGAAAGACCTAAGACCTTTTGAAAAAGATCTGCGTAATGCACACAATATACAATAAAGTTTATAAAATATGTAAAGAAGTAAGAATATGGATCCATCTACAGCAAGACAAATAGCATATTCAGCAGGACTAGTTTATACTGAAGGAGATCAAGGCAGGACTGACGAAGGAATAATACTAGATTTAAGAGGTCTTGAACTAGCAAGATGGCTTGTTCCTGACAATGGAAAATTCCCAACCCTTAAAGAAATTACAGACTCTCTAAGAAGATAAAAACCCAACTTTTATTAACCACTCTCTTTTTCTTGTAAAATGGAAATAACGGATAAACAAAAACTTGAACTTGAAGAAAAGCTTGAAGAATTAGAATCAGTTAGAGGAAGACATACTGAACTAGTCACCGTAATGATTCCTTCAGGGTTTAATATACATCAAGTAACAAAACAGCTAGAAGCTGAAAAATCCACTGCCGCAAACATAAAATCTAAAGCAACGAGGTCAGCAGTTACCGATTCTCTTGAAACAATAATAAGAGGAATAAAAAGCTATAAACAAACTCCTCCAAATGGTCTCGCGCTATTTGCTGGAAATGTCTCACAAAATGAGGGAACTCAAGATATAAGGCTCTGGGCAATAGAACCTCCAAAGCCTCTTAAAGTAAGAATGTATCGTTGCGACCAGACATTTGTAACAGAACCCTTAAGAAATATGTTACAGAATGAAGAAGTCTATGGATTATTAGTAATAGACAGACAAGAAGCAACTATCGGTGTTTTAGAAGGAAAAGAAATCAAAATGCTAAGAAAATATTCTTCAGGAGTTCCAGGAAAAGTAAGGGCTGGCGGCCAATGCTTAGCTCCAGACACATTAATAATGAAGAACAACGGAGAAATAGTGGAAATTAAAGAAACCCATAATCCTCTAATAATACTTTCTGAAAACTTCAACACGGAAAAAACCGAAGAAACCCCAATTATAGCAAAGTGGGAAAATAATAAAGAATTATTTAAGATAACAACCTGCTATCCAAAGTTTGAAATAAGGTCTTCTAAAGAACACACCTTCTTTGTAAGAACAGAAAAAGGAATAGAGGAAAAAATTCTAGAGGATATAAATGAAGGTGATTATTTACTCATGCCTGAAAAAATAAATCTAGACTTAGAATACCAAAAAATTAATTTTGAGGCAAAGATTAAACAAGAAGGGAATATGAAAAAAGTAAATGTTCCTCAAATATTAGATGAGAAATTAGCAAAAATATTAGGATACTATTTAGGAGACGGAAATCACGAAATTGATAGAGTTACTTTTTCAGAACAAAGAAAAGAAGTAGCAGAACATTATAAAAATTTAATAGATGGCTATTTTAAGATAAATAGCAGTATAAGATTTAGAGATAGCAAAGGCTATTACCAGATAAGAGTAGGAAGCAGGATAATTGCCCAATTGTTTAAGTCTATCTTCGTAGAAAAAGATAAAACCAGAGAACAAGGAATTTCTTCAATTATACTAAAATCTCCAGATAGCGTCCTATCTTCTTTCCTAGGAGGTTTCTTCGATGCAGAAGGATATGTTTCCGGAAAGAGAGTCGCAACAGGATTTAATAATAAAAAACTAGCCAAGCAATTACAATTTGTACTCTTGAGGTTAGGAATAATTGCCTCGCTAGATGAATACGATAATAGAAAAAATCCATACTCTAAAAAAACAAGATATACTATAACAATTGATGATATAGAGTCTATCAAAAAATTCAAAACATTAGTAGGTTTTTCTTCTATAGAAAAACAAGATAAATTAGAGAAAAGTATAGTACAAAGAAGTAATAGAAATAAGATTAGGCAAATTGTAGTAAATGGTAAAGAAGTAGCAAGAATAATAAGAAATTCCGGATTAAACACCAGACAATTTAATTGTCCAGACTTCTTCAATAATAAGAAACAGCTAAGCAAAGAACTATTTAAAAAAAATATATTGGACAAGATAGAAAACTTAGAACTTAAAAATAGACTAAGTTTATTCTACTCATCTAATCTAATTGCTGTGAAAATCAAGAAAATTGAGCCAGCAGGTTTACATAAAACAGTAGATATAGAAACAAAAAACCACAATTTTATAGCCAACGGATTAGTAGTGCATAATTCTGCACAACGTTTTCACAGAGTTACGGAAGGACTCGCGAAAGAATTCTTTAGAAGAGTAGCAGATGGAATGCGCGAGATCTTCTTCGAAATGCCTAGACTAAAGGGACTTCTTATAGGCGGTCCAATACCTACAAAAGAAGATTTCCTAGAGGAAGGAAATCTAGTAACTAAGTTAAAAGAAAAAGTAATTGCTGTCAAAGACATAGGTTATGTAGATGAACACGGACTTAAACTACTAGTGGAGTCTTCACAAGAAGATATCGCAGAACAAGAGATAATAAAAGAAAAGAAACATATAGAGAAATTCTTCGGTACACTGGGCAAGGATTCAAGCAAAGCAGTTTACGGAGAACGTGTTGCCCTTGCATTAGAAAGAGGAGCAGTAGATACTCTTTTGATTTCAACTAAACTAGAAAAATCAGAGATAGCAGAATACGAAAAAAAGGCTCTGAATATAGGAGCTTCAGTGGTTTTAATATCCACAGAAACAGTAGAAGGGGTCCAGTTTTATAACATAACTAAAGGAGTCGGAGCAATCTTAAGATTCTCGCTTGAATAAGATGAATAAATATGTAGAAACGTTAAGAGCAAGAGGAATAAGGGCGTATGTTTCAACAATTGCCTTATCGGCAGTGCTCTTTGGGTTCTCTATAAATCCAAGAATAAATGAAGAGACAATATTGAAAATAAACAATGCCCAAAATAACAGGGAAATGCTATCTGCTTTAGAACAATTTAAATCGTCTCTTTCTCCAAGAAAACTAGATATACCTAAAAAAGATATAATTTTTTACCTAACTAGAGAATCAGAAGTAGAATTCAATAAAAGAAAAGCCCTTGAAGGCAGGAAAACTCCATTTACAGATGCTTATGATTCTTATAAAATAGAGAATGAATAAATATTGGCAAAGAGATAAACGGGTCTCCTAACTACTATGGAGCCCTAGCGAATTAATTGAGAAACGCCCAGTAGGGCATCCACGAAGAAGAAGGGGATAGGTAATAATCCTTTTCACATAACTCTCCACACACATAAAATCTTATATATCTAAATACATCCAGATTTATATGGCTATAGATATAAAAAAACAAGACCTTGAATTTGAGGCTAAAAAATTCTTTGAAGCCTATAAAAAAGAAATAGGAAAATCCTTGAGGGACGGAGAAAAAGTGGTCCAGCTTAACTTTGAACCGCTTGCGGAATTTTCCCCAACTATATCCGAAAAACTTCTTGAAGCTCCTGAAGAAACCTTAGCAATATTAGAACTTGCCTTGGAAGAATTAGGGCTTGTAAAGAATCCAAGAATAAGGATGACTAATATTCCTCAATCTGCACATATAAAGATAAGAGAGCTTAGAGCTAAGCATCTGGATAACTTTGTAGCAATAGATGGAATAGTAAGACAAGCCTCCGAAGTTCGCCCTCACGTAGTAAATGCGAGGTTTGAATGTCCTACCTGTGGTGCGATTCTTTCAGTATTACAGATAGACAAAAAATTCCACGAACCATCAAGATGTTCCTGTGGAAGAAAAGGACAATTTAATCTTCTTTCTAAAGAGATGGTTGACGCACAAAGGCTAGTAATTGAAGAATCTCCAGACTCGTTAGATGGAGGCGAGCAACCAAGGAGGATGACTGTATTTCTCAAAGAAGACCTTGTAGATCCAAGAATGGAAGAAAGAACAACTCCTGGAAGCAGAGTTAAAATCTTAGGCATCTTAAAAGAAGTTGCGATACCTCTACAAACTGGGTCTATATCTACAAGATTTGATTTAATGATAGAAGCCAACTCTGCAATTCCTATGGAAGAAACCTTTGACGACCTAAAAATAGATGAAGAAGATGAAAGACAAATACTTGAGCTAGCATCAGACCCAAATGTATTCAAAAAATTATCTAGAAGTATAGCTCCAAGCGTTTATGGTTTTGATGATGTAAAGGAAGCTCTTCTCCTTCAACTTTTTTCAGGAGTGAAAAAAACAAAATCAGATGGTGGAAAAACCAGAGGAGATATTCATATTCTTCTTGTTGGAGACCCAGGAGTTGCAAAATCTGTCACTCTTAAATTTATTTCAGTAATAGCTCCTAAAGGAAGATATGTTTCTGGAAAAGCGGCGACCGCGGCAGGACTTACGGCTGCAGTTGTTAAAGACGAATTCTTGAAAGGATGGAGTCTTGAGGCAGGAGCAATGGTTCTGTCTAATAAGGGAACGGTTTGTATAGACGAAATAGAAAAGATGAATGAGCAAGACAGAAGCACAATGCATGAGGCAATGGAGCAACAAACAGTAACAATTTCTAAAGCAAACATTCAGGCAACACTAAGAGCAGAAACTTCAGTTCTCGCAGCTGGAAACCCTAAACTTGGAAGATTTGACCCTCAAACACCAATTCCGCAACAAATAGACATAACTCCAGCACTATTAAGCAGGTTTGATGTGATATTCATTCTAAGAGACATTCCCAATAAAGCACAAGATAATGCTATAGCCTCTCACGTATTGGAAGAACATAAGCAAGAAGTGATAAGAGATGTGATAGATCCAAAATTATTAAGAAAATACATCTCTTATGCAAGAAAGGTAAAACCGAAATTAACTGATGAAGCAGCAGATGAAATAAAAGAGTTTTACATAAGTTTGAGAAATCAATCAATACGTTCGGAGTCCGATGTAAAACCAATACCTATAACTGCTCGTCAGTTAGAAGCAATAGTTAGATTATCAGAAGCCTGTGCAAAAGTCCGTCTTTCTGATAAAGTAGCTATAGAAGATGCAAGAAGAGCCATAAAACTTTTAAAAACCTCGCTAATGCAGGTAGGATATGATCCGGAAACACAATCATTTGACATTGATAAAATAACTACAGGAATATCAAGTTCTAAGAGAAACAAAATAGTAACTGTCAAAGAAGTAATATCTCAGCTTGAAAGCAGAATAGGAAAACTGATACCTTTTGAAGAGTTAGAAAAATTATTGAACGGAAAGATGTCCCCCGTGGAACTTGAAGAGGCAATAGAACAGCTAAGAAAGAGCGGAGACATTTTCATTCCTAAGAAAGGCTATATTCAAAAGATATAATCTAGTTTTCCTGCCTGTTTAGCCAAGACCATTATAGGATATCCTCTAAATCCTACGGGCAGTTCTTTCCATTCCGCACCA
>CAZOGX010000019.1:0-9769 GCA_964579805.1 Candidatus Woesearchaeota archaeon
TGAGAGTTGGAGGCTAGCGAATTCATAGAATTCGTGCAGTGTTCAAATCTTGTTAATGATCGCGCCAAGATTTGAACTTGGGACCTCTGCCTTATCAGAGCAGCATTCTAACCGGGCTGAACTACGCGATCTTAAAAATCATAGAAAAAGTTTGTTTAAAAATGCTTTGTTAAAACTCACTCTAAAGGATAAACGCAAACAAATTTTTTTCCATCCTCTCTATCTTCCAAGCTAATAGAAAACCTTCCGTTTGAACCTAACAATTGAGGATTTTTAGATAAATAAGCAACTAAAAGTTCTTGAGGAAGGATTGAAGTAGCCAAAGCAAAATGATCTCTATTACCAAGTAAATCTCTTAACTCCCCAAAGGCAATATCTTTTTCATCATTTATAGCCCTCTCTAAATAGGAAATTATAGGCTGATCTCCTCTTCTTTCAATAGCCATGTAAGCCCTATCTCTCGCCTTAACTATTTGTGAAGCCATTCCATCTAAATCGCCTCTAATTCCCAAACTAGCTCCAATTAGTTGAGGAACAGTAGCCGAATCCCGAAAAGGATTACGTTCCTTTCTTCTCTCTGCATAAGTTTGATTCATCAAAACAAAAAAAGAAAACTGCTTTTAAACCTTACTAATTTACTCAATACCAAACTCAAGACTAATACCCTTATCAGTTACTCTATAGCTCTTTAAAGGTAAACTCACAGGAATACTATTTATGTATACTTTTTTACTTCCTATTGCTTTAACTTCATAACCATTCTCAAGTCTGGAAACAAAAACATCATTTACATTTTGAATGCCAGAAGCATTTAACTCATAGACCACCTTATCGCTAAATCTTCTAACATTAGTTTTAGCCTCGCTTCTAGGCATTTTAGACATTCTCTTGAGTTGTTCTTCCGTAATAATTCTCTCTTGTTTTTTAGGTTTCTTTTCTGTTTTCTTAGGAGCTCCAACACTTATTCTAATTCCGTTAGGCATTGTTTGAATTTCAGGTTCAACATCCATATTCAAGTTCCTCATTTGTTTTTCCATAGACTTCATAAGGTTGTTAAAAATTGATCCTATAAGTTTATCGGTTATTCCTAGTCCTCCGCCCCCAATCATAGGATATCCCTCTATATTATTACCTTTCCCAAGCATTCCAAAATCTCTTAAATCCTTTTCAGGGTCTTTCACATCTAAACCGCAAAAAGGACAAAAGTCAAAACTATCTTTAAGCTTACCATCGCACCTTTTACATTTCTTTGAACTAAACATCAAAATTAGAACAAATAATCCCTTATAAAAGTTATGAAAGCTAAAATTCAATTTAAATTTATTTCCTATGGATGAAGTTTTTAAACCAGATTACGTCTGAATGTACAGTTTTAAAAGGATGTATCACGTTTAAACTTAAACCTTCTATCTTTTCAGTATTTCTTTCCTCTTTTATTTGCGGTAGATAAAACAATGCAACTCCTGCCCTGACTAAAGAAGAAACAAGAAAAACAAAAATTATTGGTTTCACAAACCCAATATTTAGATGCTCGACCATTAATCCTCCAAAAAAACTTCCAATAAATATCCCTATACCGGAAAGTAGCGAAGAATAAGCAACACATAACCCTCTCTTTTGCGGTTTAACAGAATCATAAGTAAAGTTGGTTACTGCAAGAACGAAAGCAGAGTTGGCTATTCCCGCCGTTAAACCGGGTAAAAAAATTAAAGCCCATGGGTTTTCCAAAAACATCCAGAAAATGGGAACTAAAGGAAATAAAACTCCGGCAACGTAAAGCAGTTTTACGTTTCCATAAACATCAGAAAATTTTCCAGCTATAGGTGTAAACAATAAATAAAAAACAGTTGAACTTAAAGAAACCGCGGTAAATGTAACATAACTAAATCCTAAATCTCTAAGCATATAAACTGCAAAAAATGGAGAAGCAATCATAATAGCTAGGCTAAAGCTGGCATTAAAAAAAGCAAACTTTCCAAAGTTATCATATCTCTTTATAAAATCAAAAAAAGAAAAGTAATATCCTTTTTTTATCTTGAGTTCAGGGTTGAATATTCTTAAAGTTATTCTCCTTGAACTTTCTCTAAAAACTAAAGAAATAAAAAACAGAACAGAAAAACCTATGAGGACTAATCCTTTAGATTTAAAATAATCAAGAACGAAAGCGGATATTATAAAAGAAGACAAACCAATAATGCCTATTATTCTATTTCTTCTGGAAAAGTATTTGCCTCTTTCTTCAGGCTTTACTAAATCTCCCATCCACGAGAACCATGCAACATGTCCAGTACCACTAACGTAAACGAGTAAAGAATAAGACGCGATTAGTAAGTAAGGAAGATAAAGAGGAATATAATTTTTCCAAGATAAATATGCTAAAAAGATTAAAGGTAGCCAAAGAAGAATTTGAAAACCTTTCGATCTAACAAGTATCTTCTTTCTGGAATGTCTCTCCATTAACTTACTTCCATGAAGCTGACCGAGAGGAGAAAATAAAGAAGAAACTGCACTCAATATCCCTATATGAAAACCATTCGCACCTAAAGCCAGTGCAAAAGGTGTTATAAGAGATGAACTGGCCCCAAGACCTGTTTCGTGTAAAGACCCTTCAAGAATGCTTTTTTTCAAAGAACGTTCTTTACTATGAGTTATATAATCACTCTCCTTGATAACAATTTCCTCTTTTTCTCTACCAGCCATAACCAGAAAAGAAGAATTTGATTAATAAAGATTATCTAATATTATCTATTTCCATTCAGCATACAACTGTGAAGCTCTAGTTGCTCCAGTTACTTTTTTCTTTCCACTGCTGTCAGAAGATTTTTTAGAAACCCCGTATTGTAAAATATTTCCACTTAAATCATCTAAACGGTCAGCCAATTCAAGAGCATATTCTATATTCGCATCTCTAGCTATTGAATACTCCCTCACTGCAACACTAATACCCTCATCGTTAAGTCCTTGTCTTCCTAAAAATTCTCTAGCCTTATTTATTCTACCTTTCATGACTATTTCTTCTTCTTTAAAGGGAACATAATCTTTTCCAACATAAGGTACTGGATTCCTCAAAAAATTCGCTTTTTCGGATATTCTATTAGCATAATCTTGCAAAGCAGGCATTCCATTTTTAGCAGATAATATCCTTGAGATATCGCCTGAAAGATTAGTCATTTCTGTTATGGTTTTATCCAACATCTCAGAATCATTAGTAAGTGCTAAAGAATCTAAATAAGAGTCCACCCTTTTCTTCATTCTTTCAGATGCAATTCTATTTTGTTCTTGATGAGACGCATTCAGTTCAGGAGTCAAATCAACTCTTGAGGAGACTCTTCTATGTACAGAAGGAGGTCCTCTTTTCTTACTACCTCTAAAAAAATTAATAATGTAATTTATCATTTTGATGCGAGTTGAATTACAAAGTATTCCTTTTAAACTTTTGCAATCAAGCATCTAATCTTGTATGGCAAGTTAAAACAAAATTGCTTTTTGAAGAATCAGGGATGCTCTGAAAAGGGTCTCTATGCGAGGTTTCCCAATCACGAAAATCATCAAACCCTTCAATTAAAATAAAATAATTATTAAGAGCCATTAAACTTGCTAAAACGACAGAATCGTCTGTCTTCATATAAAGAGAGGCAATTGCTAAAAGATTACCAGTAACGTCTCTAAAATGGCTATCTCCAGAAACAAGATATAGTCTCTCAAAATAACCAGTTCTATCTCTCAATTTTTCAAAGACTCTTTCAAATCTATCAGACACGAAAACACAAGAAAATAAAGTATTTAAAAATTTAGATAATGCACCGTGCGGGAATTGAACCCGCGCCATTTGCTTGGGAAGCAAAGATCCTACCACTGAACGAACGGTGCCTAAAAAATATTCAATAATTATCTTTAAATACTATTTGATAAAAAAATATCTATGGCTCCAAGATTGAAAGCACAAAGACAATTAAGATGGAATTTTGAATCATCAAGCAACCCTGAAAACCACCATATAATGATTTTATTAATAAACACTTCTCAAGAAATGGATGTCATTACTCAAAGAGTATATGAAAGATTTCAGCCAATAATAGATGAACAAGTAAGAGCCAGAGGAAGAGTAGGTGATTTAAATTATAGATTATTAACTTTTGATTCTAATAGACAACCTACTTCAGAAGACTTCACAGCAGTTTATGGAGGAAGAGTAAGAAGAGACGCAAAAAGCCTATATGAAAGAGATAACCCTCGCGGTCTCCCAGATTTCATTGTCAGAAATATCAGAAAAATAGCGTAATAATCACATTTTTATATCTCTTCCAATTTAATGTATAATGAAAAAGTTTTACGTTACAACTCCGATTTACTACCCTAATGATATACCTCACTTAGGACACGCATATACAACAATCTCCGCAGATGTTCTATCAAGATGGAACAAGTTGCAAAAGAACAAAGTATTTTTTCTTACAGGAACAGATGAACACGGAAAGAAGATAGAGGAGTCAGCCAAAAAATTAAACAAAACTCCTAAAGAGTTTACAGATTCATTAGTCCTTAAATTTAAAGAGGATTGGAAGAAACTTAACATTCAATACGATGTATTTATGAGGACTACCGATAAATCCCATGAAAATGTAGTTCAAGAAATATTAAACAATGTGAATAAAAAAGGAGATATTTACTTAGGAAAATACGAAGGGCATTATTGTGTGGCCTGTGAAGCATATTATACAGAAAGAGACTCTCCAGACCTAATATGCCCAGTGCATAAACGTCCTCTTGAAAAACTCTCCGAGCCTTCCTATTTTTTCAAGTTATCAAAATATCAAAAAAAACTAATTGACCATTACAAGAAGAATAAGTCATTTATACTTCCTAAAGAAAAATCTACTGAAATAATAAATAGATTAAAAGAAGGTCTACATGACTTATCAATATCCCGTTCAACTTTTACTTGGGGCATTCCTCTTCCATTTGATAAAAAACATATAGCTTACGTTTGGTTTGATGCACTAATTAATTACTATTCAGCAACACGAGAGAAAAAACTGCAAAGTTTCTGGCCAGCAGATGTGCATATAGTAGGAAAAGACATTTTGTGGTTTCACTCTGTAATTTGGCCAGCAATTTTGATGTCTGCTGAAATAAAATTGCCAAAGACTATTTTCTCTCATGGATGGTGGACAATAGAAGGAGAAAAAATGGGAAAGTCAGCAGGAAATGCAATTAGTATAGACCAGCTCATAGAGATAGCAGGTGTTGATTCAGCCCGTTACTTTTTAATGAGAGAAACTCCTTTTGGAGAAGATGGAGATTTTTCAAAAGAAGCTCTAATAGAAAGAAACAACAACGAACTAGCAAACAAGCTAGGTAACCTAGTCAGTCGTGTATCAACATTAGCAGAAAAATACGGCTTAGAAAAAAACCCTATTCATTTGAAAAATCAAATTGATAATTTTGAACTTGACAAATCTCTTCAAACAATCTTTTCTTTTATTGATAAGTGCAATGAGTATATTCAAGAAAATAAACCTTGGGAAACAAAAGATAAAAAAATCCTGTATGAACTATCAAACGCAATAAAAGACATAGCTATCCTTCTTTATCCATTCATTCCTGAAACAAGCGAAAAAATAGCAAAAGTCTTCAATTTTAAAATCTCCCTTAAAGACCTAAAAGAACCTCTAAAAGTAGGTAAAATTAATAAAGCCCCTGTTCTCTTCAGCAAGATATGATTAAAACATTATATCAAGCACCACTTGAACACGAAACTCACTTTTCTAACAGACTTTAAAATCAAGAAGGAATTCAGAGAAGAGCACCCATACATACCGACTCCATAACACGAGGAAAAGAAAATTTGACAACTCACTCGACTTTGTATAATATTAGAGGTTCAAACGTTGCAATAGTAGAAAGAACTCACGAAAGAAGAAAGCAAGACGGAACTAAAAGAGAAATAATTTTAGGAGTAGCTATTGAAGCACAAACTACTCAAGAAACAGACTCTATAAGAAACTATCTTGAAGAATTACTTCATGTTCAACTTAAACTTGTAGAAGGCATAAAACCAGCTGAAAGAGTATAATTTAAAATCCCTCTATCCTTCAAAAAGACATGACTTCAAAACCCTCAATAGACTTTCAAGACTGGGACAAATGCGACCTTAGAGTAGGCAAAATCATAAAAGTTGAAGACCATCCAAAAGCAGACAAACTCTACATTCTTACAGCAGATTTCGGCAAAGAAATTGGTAAAAGAACAATTGTTGCAGGACTAAAACAACATTATGAAAAAGACGATTTAAAAAATAAAAAAGCCCTATTTATAATAAACCTTCCTCAAAAAGAAATCAGGGGAATAAAAAGCGAGGGCATGACCTTAGCATCTGTAAACGAAGACGAATCAATAGTCTCTATCCTACAACCAGAAAAAGACATTGATGTCGGAAGTAAAGTTAGATGATTAAGACAACGCTTCTATAGCACTTATAGATAATCTATAAACGACTTGAGGATGTCTATCGTGACCAATTGCCCTCCACTTCGAATGAATCTGTAATAATCCTTCACTTATTAATTTGGTAATTACTCTACCATCTTTAGCTACTTCTTCTAACCGTTTAATTGTTAAATAATGAGAACTTTGGTCTTGACTTTGAATAGAACTATACAAATTAATTATTCTATCAGCAACTCTTTTTTCTCTATCATCTAAACCTAACTTATCCCAAATAACATCAAAATCAATTTGACTAGTGTGATGAAACCCTTGAAAAGTCTTACCACCTCTTTGTTCTACATACCACATAAAAAAACAATACTAGACATTAATATAAAGATTGTTATAGTTAATTACCTACCAAACAATCTTCTCAAAACACCAGGTTCCTTATAACTAACTCCTTCTATAAAGTTCAGGACGAATACCATGAACAACATCAGCCAAATCTGCCCCTATTTCTCTACGTTCACTCTCCAATACAGGTTCCAATAACACCGTTCTTCCGTCTTCCTACCGAAACTTCATATGCCCTATAAATAGAAAATGGTTCCATGAAAACCAAAATAAAAATCTTAATTTAAAAATATAATTGTTCTACTTTGAGAAAAATCTTGCAAATAGATTAGGTTCCTTATAACTAACACCTGCAATCTTAGAAGCTATCTTTTTGTAAGCCCTACTTGCTTTAGAATAAGGGTAGTTATGCAAAACTGCATCCTTTTGCTTAAGGGCTGCAGAGACATTTCTATCTTCAGGAACAACACCCAAAATTTGCGTATCCAACATATCCTTTATATTCGCAACAGACATCTCATTTTTATCTCCTCTCACTCTAGTAACTATAACGCCCTTAACATCTTTTCCCATCTCTTCAGCCAATTTTATAGTTTTCAAAGCATCAGTAACTGCAGTTATTTCAGGATTAGTTACTATAACCAATTCATCTGCCGCTTCTATAGCTCCAACAGCTTCATCCCCCAAGCCAGCAGCACAATCAAAAATAACATAATCAGCCATTCTTCTCAACTTCTTTCCTACCTCCTTAAGTTTCCTATGGTCCAATCTTCTAAGCTCCTTAACTGATAAAGAACTAGGAACAATCTTAGTACCAGACTCATGTTCATAAATCGCATCCCCAACTTTCGCCTTACCTAAAAGAACATGATTCAAATTTACAGGAACAATCGGAGCACCAAGATGAAGTCCAACGTTAGGAGTCGTCAAGTTAGCATCAACAACTATTACATCTTTACCAAAAGAATTCAAGGCAGCACCTAAATTTATCGCAGTTGTAGTTTTTCCCACGCCCCCTTTTCCAGAAGTTATTGTTATTAGTTTCATATTAAAATCGCCTAACAATCGAATTTAAAGTAAAGAGAATTATTTGAGATAGCTTATAAACCTTTCTAGAATATCCGAATATTCTTTCAATTTATCAAGATTGACATTAATTATTTGTCCATTATAAGTAACTTTCAAATTAACTCCTTTCCTAAATTCATTTTCCCTAACTTTTGGAAGTCCATCCAAGTCTCTAAAAAATTCATAAAGAACCAAAACAACTGAAACATCAGGGACATCCGCATATAACCTCTTAAGTTGAATAAGCTTCGCCCTTGGTGCATCCGGAATAGGTTTCCATTTTTTCTGTTTCTTAGATTTTTCAACAAGCTTATCCATAGCCCTATCGATCATAATTTTCCATCTATTAAGAAGATTAATAATTACATCGCAGGTTTTTGTGTATTTCAGACTTACATAGAGTAGATGGTCTGCACTAGTTTTTTCTTTAATAATATCGTCCATTCGTTAGTATCGCCTCTCTAAGAAGTATTACTAGCCAAGACAAACGTATATTTATACCTTTCTTTTACAAAAATTCCTGTGAGTATTATAAAATAGTAATATTTATCTGGTTATAACAATACCAACCAAGCCAGTATCTTTTACTAAATTAGATCTAGAACTTCTCTCCCTCTCTGCATTTTCCATGTTCTTAATTTTTATAAGTTCTTGTGCATATCTAAACAATATTGAATTAGAAGGATAAAAGTGTGAAGGCTCATAAGACATAAAAATAAAACTTTAAGAAGATATTTATTCCTTTCTACTCTGATAATTTCATCTGCTAATTACAAAGTCATCTAAATTAAACATCTGACAAGCCACAGAAGTTTCATCTACAGGAACTATTAGTCTGGATTCTGCAAGCGCTCTTTCCGCTTCTTCACGAGCACCTTCAATAGCATTTCGTAACCTAATTTGGTAATCTCGCCGCTCCCGTGCATTCCATACTCTGCTCGTACCTGCTTGATAACTCATAAACACGCACAACAAAAACAACTATTTAATAATTTCTATTCTGACAATCTAACAATCGCCTCTGCAACTTCCCCATTACACTCTTCCAGAACCTTTCTTACTTCTTCCTCACTCTTCCCAGTCTTATCCATAACAAGCTGAACATCCTCTTGTTTAATGCCCTCTTCAATCTCCTCCCTCGCTTCTCCTGTAATTTGCCAACTCTCATTACCCTGCATCTCTATTCTAACAACCTGTGGGTTATCAATAACTATCCTTCCATCTTCTTTCTCAATTATAACTCTCAAAGAATCAATATTTTCCTGTTTTATGCCTAGCTGTTTCATCATAGCCTGCATCTTCTTAGGGTCCATCCCTCCGCCTAATCCAAACATAATCTTTCAGAGAAATAAGGTTATTTATAGCTTTCTGAAAAACTAAAACCAGAGTCCATTAAATTTCTAATAGGTAAAAACAAATCCTTTGGTAACTCTTCCCAAGAAAACCATCTCCATTCCTCACATCTATCGGGCTCCATTACTCTGACATCACCAGAATCATATTCACCAAAAACAAAACAGGTAATATAATGCTTATTTTCAACTTTAAAAATATCGTTTGTAAATGGTCCTTTTCTGATATTCTTAATTTTAATTCCTACTTCTTCAAAGACTTCTCTTTTTGCACATTCCTCAACCTCTTCGTTGAATTCTAAATGTCCTCCGGGAAGAGACCAACTTCCTTCTCCGTGAGCCCCTTTTCTTTTTCCAAGTAAAAATTTTCCATCATTTAGAACAAAAACCCCTACTCCTACCTTAGGAAAATCCATAAAAAACTATAATAAAAAGACTAATTAAAATTAACTCTTCTGTAAAACTTTAGTCCCACACTCCGGACAGAACTTAACTTCATCTTTCAAAAAAGTAGCACAGGAAGGACACTTCTTAACTTCTGTTTTTCTTTCAATAACTGCCTT
>CAZOGX010000020.1:0-4716 GCA_964579805.1 Candidatus Woesearchaeota archaeon
ACCTCCAAGGCATTTATTTTTCCAACAACTTCTTCAAGAAGCTTTTCTGCATCTTCGTCTCCAGGATTAATAAAAAAATACTTCAGCGGGAAGTAAATAAAAGAAACTATTATTACAAGTCCTATAATAGAAAGAACTATACTAACAAACTTGCTACCAAAAAAACTTGATGCCTGTCCTCTCCTCCCAATTATCATTTTATAGGTTACCCTCTATTCCACCTGAACAAAATTCGTTAATTGCCCTAACATTTTCAGAGTTCCATTCTATGGTTCTTACAATTGAACATCCTGTAGACAAATCTTTATTGGTGCTCTTAAAGGGTCCGCAATAACCAGCAACTAGACTATGTGCTTTAGAAACAGCAATTCCTGAAATTACTCCTGTTGCTCCAACACCTGCAACTGCAACCACTCCAAGAACAATTTTCGCTTGTGGAGGAATAACTCCAATCACTTTACTTATCCAACCTCCTACAAGCGGAACGCTAGTAGCAAGAGTAGTTCCTCCTGCAAGAAGCATGAAATTTCCCCCAGCTATCTTTAGCCCCTCCTCAAAAGCATTTTCTGGAACCTTGACTTGTGAAAAAATTACAGCGACTTGATCAGATATCTCATCGCTAGAAATAGAAGAAACATCTTCTGATGGGGCCCCGATTCCTGGTGCAGAGAGAAGTTGTGCATAAGTCATAGAAACACTAGGACTCGGTCTTTCTGAATTAATATATGAATTCACATCCAATTTTTCCAAAACTTCTTTTTTAAAATCTTCATCTTCAAAAACCTCTCTTTCTATTGCAAGTCTGCTACAAACAACACATACTGGAGCAAAATCTTCAGAAGACGCAACACCAATAGGTAACTGTGAAAAGTCGCCAAATAAGTCTAATTTACCTTCACCCATGGTCTGCCAACATTCAAGCATTTTATCCGCAATTGCTTTTTCTATTTTACTCTTAGATTCCTCTGCGTCGTCATTCAACCTAATTTCTTCGGTTACCTCCTCACCTGCAAACTGTCTACAATTTTCTCCTTTATTAAGACAAATCTTCTCCGTTGAACATCTCAAGGGTACAAACTGCTGTCCAGCAGAAGGAACAGTCGCTCTAGCAATAACAGATAACTGGCAGAGCTCTCTACTATCTTTTCCTCCTCCGAAAATATTTAATATTGAGGGCAAGAACAAAAGCAAAACAATTGTTGAAGCAATAACCAAAACAATTCCAGTTATCTCTCCAGAAGTAAGCTCTCCCCTTTTATTCATTAAAAAATAAGTAAATTCTCATTTATAATATTATCCAGTAAGTTTGTTCACTAACAAGATTACAGCGCCCAGAGCTAAAATGAGCATTATTATCCAAAGTAAAATTCCAGCGATAGATTGCGTCTCAATAATTCCTTTTGTATTTTTCATCTTATTTAATTCAATTGGCTATCCATCCTCACAACTAAATAGTTATCAATTAACTCAACTCTATACTCTGCTTCAACTATCTTGCCTTTTCCCTTCTCATCTATATACGACAACTTTATTGGCTTAGAAAATACGCTATCTCTCCATTCTATTGTTTTTTCAGAAAAAGAAGTTTTTTCAAACTCTGAAAAAGAATTAACTTCCATTAGAGAATCAGGCACCTCATTGGAAGAGAAGAGGATAGTTCCTCTGTGAGTATAAATCAAAGAACCGAAGAAAGTCTTGTCATTTGGGGCTCTAAGTCCATACAAACCAAATAGAACATAGTTTCGCCCATATATATCATCTTGTCCAGGAAGAACTTTAATTGCAACTGCCCTTAATGGGGGTATGTCTGCCCTATTTGGATATAACTTGCCTTTATTAACTTCTATAAAAAAATTGATTGCCCGCTCCCCATTAAAATAATAATCAAAAAACTTCTGCTTAGTGTCTCCCGCATCAATGAGTTTATCTCCTAAAATAAAGGAGCCTTCTAAAGGTATGCCTTCGCCACCAGTAAAATACTCAACACCTCCTGTAAGAAGGTTATACCTTATTACATCAGAACCTCTAAATTCAGGAACACTATTGTTAAAACCTGGAAGGTTTGTAAAAAACCTGCCAACATCTCCAAAAGCTTTCGGTGCAAAGATGACTCCCAAAACTAAAAGGACAAATATGGCTATAACTGCAACAACCATCTGGGTACTCACTATTCCTTTTTTAGTCATCCAGATCCTCCAAATCTAAACAAGTCAGAAAGGAAGTTTATTGCGCTCGCTCCCTTTCCAGAAATAACAAAATAAAGAGTAAGGCTAAGAATCAAAACAATTACTGCAATAATCCAAGGAATTAAAGATTCCCACATTTGCCCTCTTCTTCTAAGAAAAACCATAAGCCTAAGGAAGCTTGAATAAATATAAACCTTATCCTCAACATTTATAACTTTATTTTTCATATTTATACAGAGAAAGAGCAGATGACAAATCCCACAACAGACGAAATCCTTTCGAAGTATGGAAAAAAGATAGAATCGCAATTCAATTCTTATCAACAAAGACAAGACTACTCAAAAGAATATCTTCAATTTAAAGAAGATATGTTGCCTGAGATTTCAAGATATAAAAGATGGTGCGAAACTCTAGGAAATTTAATAAAAATAAAGGTATCTCAAAAAGAATCAATAAAAATTCAAAAGCACTTAGACATCGCACACGCAAGTATAACTCCTTCCCAAGTCCTTACTCTTTCCCTAATTTCATCAATGGGCATATTTCTGCTAACTATGCTTGCCGCAATTTCAATTTTTTTCATAACCCAGAATCTTCCCTTACTTCTAATCTTTCTTGGATTGATGGTGAGTATGTTTGTGTTTTACTACTCCTACACTGCTCCTAAAAGAATGGCCAATGCATGGAGACTTAAAGCCTCCTCACAAATGGTTCCAGCAATTCTATATTTGGTAGTTTACATGAAACACACATCAAATTTAGAAAGAGCAATAGAATTTGCATCACAACATCTAGAGATGCCCCTAGGTCTTGACTTTAAAAAGATTTTTTACGATGTGGAAATAGGTAGATTTTCATCCGTAAAATCTTCGCTAGACAATTATCTTGAAGTTTGGAGAGATTACGCCCCAGAATTTATAGAATCCTTTCACTTGATAGAGTCATCGTTGTATGAGCCTTCCGAGTCCAGAAGAGTGTTAATCTTGGAAAAAGCCCTGCAAGTAATTCTTGATGGAGTCTATGAAAAAATGCTTCATTATAGCAGAGAAATTCGTTCACCCCTAACTAACATATACATGTTAGGAATAATTCTTCCTACTCTTGGTCTTGCTCTACTTCCTCTTGCCTCGACTCTACTAGGAGGAATAATAAAATGGTATCATGTATTCATCCTTTTTAATATCCTAATACCTTTCATGGTTTATTACATGACTTCAGAAGTCTTACTTAAACGTCCGGGAGGGCATGGAGAATCTTCCGTTCTAGAATTAAACCCTGACTACCCTAAATTTACCTCTAAAAGACCCTGGCTAATCGCATCTGTTATTTGCATTCCCCTGCTATTAATAGGATTAATACCTTTCTTATTTCAAATTGACTTTCTAGTCTCGATTCTAAACTTAAAACCCGATTATGGATTCGCAGAAATAGGAATCTCCTTGTTTCAAAATGAAAATCTTTTTGATTTTAAAAATACTCCAGATGGAACCGTTGGTCCATTCGGTTTAATGGCGATAATCCTGTCATTATGTATTCCTCTTTCAATAGCGCTATTTTTCTCGATTTCTTATAAAATGAAAACTGCTATTCTTATAAAAGCAAGAAAAGAGACAAAACAATTGGAAGATGAATTTACAACCTCTTTATTTCAATTAGGAAATAGACTTGGGGATGGAACTCCTGGAGAAATAGCTTTTGCAAAAGTTGCTTCATCCACTCAAGGACAAAAAACTTCCTCATTTTTTGCTCTAGTAAATCAAAACATACAACAACTAGGAATGTCATTAAATGAAGCACTTTTCAATCCTAGAAGAGGGGCAATTATATTTTATCCATCAGCTCTTATAGCCACCTCAATGAAGATTTTAGTTGAATCAGTAAAAAAAGGCTTAGCCATTGCGGCAGTTTCTCTGATGTCTATTTCAGAATATGTAAGAAACATAAAAAAAATAAATGAAAGACTTCGTGACCTGTTGGCTGAAATAGTTTCAGACATGAAATCTAACATGACTTTTCTCGCACCCCTTTTAGCAGGTATAGTCGTGGGTCTGTCAGTTATGATCACCTCCATATTAAATAAGCTTCAAAGTCTAACTTCTGCTGGTTTAGGAAATTCTCAGATAGCTGGGCTAGGATCAATAGCAAATATAACTCAAATATTTGATGTTGCGGCTATGATTCCTCCTTATTTCATCCAAATATCTATAGGAATATATATGGTAGAAATAATTTTCATTCTCACTAAAGCACTAGTAACTGTAGATGCTGGACGAGATCCTTTGCAAGAAAAATTTGATCTCTCAAGAAATTTAAAAAGAGGAATATTTCTTTATATGACGACTGCAATATTATCAATAATTATCTTATTTGTATTAGCCTCTGTAGCCTTAGGCGGATTATCCTAAACTAAATTTTTCGCCTTATCTTTTCATTTAACCATTTTTTCCATTCTGGAAAAACCCTCTCTCCAAGAGGAAGCCCTATCTCTCTTCCAATTTTTTCGCTTATCTTGTGAAAAGCATCATTGCTC
>CAZOGX010000020.1:4726-7131 GCA_964579805.1 Candidatus Woesearchaeota archaeon
TTAAGATGATGTTGTCATAAACAGCATCCCAATTCCCAGCCCAACCCTTAACATTGCCTGCAACAGCCTTAATGACTTCTGATTCCCCGTTTATCAAATCATCCGTTGGTTCAATCTCATCTTTTTCAACATTATATTTTAACAAATCAACAAATCCCTTTTCCTGCAAAGGATCATTACTCCAATGTTTCCTAACCTCTGCAACTTGAACAACTCTTTTAATTTGCTTTAAACCATCAGCAGTCCTAATGGGATTTGCAACAATAACTAAATCTGTAGCTTTGAAGCTAGTGATTGGTACTTTAAGGTCGTTAACAACTCTATCAAAAACTCCATAAGGTGATGCTCCATGAATTGTTCCTGCAACAACATTAGCTAATGCTCCTATTCTCATTGCCTCATATAATGCTTTAGCTTCTTCACTTCTAACTTCTCCAACAATCAAAGCAGAATCGCCAAGTCTTAAACTTGTTCTTATTCCCTCCGAAGCCTGAACCTCATTAGTTGTCTCAAGTAATGCAGACCTAACTTTCATTCTCTGAATGTTATAACCTATCTCTCGTAAGGCGTCCACTGGTAATTCAAGTGTATCTTCTATAACAATTGTCCTCACCTTAGGCATTATCTCAAGCATTAAGCTCCCAAGCAAAGAAGTCTTTCCAGAGCTTCTAGTTCCAGCAATCAAGAAAGTCCTGCTTCCATCAATCATAAAGCTTAGAAGCCCTGCCGTGAAAGAGTTAATCATCCTATTATTAATAAATAAAGGTAGTGTCCAAGGATCATCTCTGTGTCTTCTAATGGCGTAAGCCACGCCATATGGAGAAAGAGGCTGTTGAATTGCTGCAACTCTAGCCCTTATTTTTCCAAAAACCAAGTCAGTATCAAGAACAGGATTAGCTTCATCAAGAGGTCTTCCAGACTGAAGTCTTAATTTTGCACTCCACGAATCTGCATCTTCATAGCTTGGAAGCACATTGGAAACACATTCGCCATATTCAGCATGCCTTATAAAAATAGGATTCTGGGAGATTGGAGAATTTAAGAAAATATCCTGAATATTTTTGTCAAGAAGCAAAACTTCTAATAATCCAAAACCTATAGTTTGTCTGACAAGAACTCTAGCAAGATTCTGTAAGTCCTTATAGCCTAGAGAAATACCTTTGCTTGTCGCAAGCTCCCTCAATAAGTCTCTAGCAACGTTAAAAAAAACCGCCCTTACTTTATCAGGATCAGTAAATTCATCTGCTTTTGGTTGGTGTTGGATGAGGACATTTCTTCCAAGATTTATCAATGCGTGTTGCTCTTCATCTAAAACATACTCCAAAGGCATTATGTGGTAAAAATATTTTGAGTCATTTTCTTTTTTTAAAATAGTGACTGTTATCTCTTCTCCATCTGCTTCAAGACTATATTGATTAATCAGTTCCGCATCTTCTGGAAGTTCTGCAACAAGTCTTGTAAACGTAAAATTTGGAAGAATATCTGGTCTAAATATTGAAGAGTATATGCTTCTATCTCCCAGACCATATTCTTCTATTACATCCTTTACTTTTTTCAAAAGTTCAGTTTTATCAAGAAATTCTTCAATTCTTTCCAATAGTCTGACATAATTTAGCAATCTGGAAGATTCTCCCTTTATCATCTGTCCAGAATCTAATTCCTTCCTGTAATTCCTTATTTTCCTCCTCAATTCAAGGTAGCAAGCTATAGGATCCTGCTTCAAAAGAGCTAAAAGATAACTAAGTTCTCCGTGTGCAAGGCCTATATTAGCCAAAAAAGAAAGCTTTTCGGGAGAAAGAACCCTTTCTTGTTTAATAAGATAGTTATAAAGATTAGCAATTTCAACAAGCAAAGATACCTCTTCAAAGGAATAATGGTAGTTTTTTTGTTGCACAAAAACAATTCTTGAAACATCTCCATTTTCAGAAAGAGCGTCAATTGTTCTAGACATAACTTCTGGAGATTCCGCTAGAGAAGGAACATACGAAGCTCCAAGATAATTAACATAAAGTATATTCTCGCCTCCCTTTCTCTCCACTTCAACAGAATATATTGGAGAATTAACTTTGAACACCATCTTGATCACCCATACAATATTTAGATTAAATATATTTCTGTATTTTTGGGAGAGCAAAAGCATTTTAAACTCCTTCTTCTTTAATCATTTATGAATGATTATTCTTCGCCTGCAGAACAACAATATTTTTCAGACATTGGTTCAAGAGTTAGAGACATAGAAGAAAAACACAAGTTATTGAAAGAAAGAACCCTTCTCATAGGTCAAAGCCTCGTAGAAGAGAGACAAGAAACATTCGCTCAAATGCAAGAGCTAAAAAAAATAGTGTTGAAATTACAAGAAGAAAATCTAAAGATAAAAGAACTTATGCAAAGAGCCATGGAGCAAC
>CAZOGX010000020.1:7141-8507 GCA_964579805.1 Candidatus Woesearchaeota archaeon
TGGCTAGAAAGGAAGAACTAATGATTTTACAAAGGCAGTTTGATATTTTCAAACCGCATCTTAATTAAAATGGGGTTACTTGAAGAGGTAAAAAGTATGAAGAATCAGGGAATATCTGAAAAAGATATAGTTGGTGCTCTTCAAGAAAGAGGAGTGCCATATAGAGAAATCTCTGAAGCTCTTGCCCAAAGCAAAATAAAAGCAGCCGTGGAAGAGCCTCCAATAGACTCTCAAGTGCCTGCTCCAACCCAATATTCAGAAGAATACGATCCTAATGCGAACGCAATGGCCGGTATGCAACAATCAATGCTACAACCAGAATTTCCAATTCAACCCAAAACTCAAGAAATTTCTGAATATGTCCCGCCAGAAACAAATCAGCCTTACTCTCAAGAATATTCACAATACGAAAACTATCCTCAGCAAGGAATAAGCTCCGAAACTATAACTGAAATAGCAGAACAAGTTATCTCGGAAAAAATGACTGAAATGAGAAAGCACTTAAACAAAATAACTGATTTCAAAACAACAATAGAATCAAAAACAGAATCAATAGAAGACAGATTAAAAAGAATAGAGAAAGTAGTAGATGCTCTTCAAGTATCAGTTTTAAAAAAAATAGGGGACCATATAAATAATGTAGAAGATATAAAAAGGGAGATAATAGAAACTCAAAAATCTTTCTCAAAAATAATTCCAGAAATTTCTAAACACCCTCATCATTCAACCAAACACGAACACGCCCAATATCAAAGCAAAAAACATTCAAAAAGATAATTTTCTTAAAAAAATCATTTGCTAAACTTTACCAAAATGAAACTCGTTACAACTGCAGCAACTACCAGTAAAAATGCACCTATTACTCTTGGTGAATAAAACCAATCAAAAAAATAATATAGTTCTTGATCTCCCCCAGATCCATAATAAGGTCCAGGTATGTAAGCTCCAAGAGTCCCTGCGAAAACCTTTATCCCTGCTACTAAAAAGATAATTATCAAGAGAACAACAAACCCCCATCCGACTCCCTTTCCAATCATATCAGTTTTGCCAATAAATCCAGCAATGAGCAAAATAAAGAACAAAGCCATAATTAAAACAGCAAACCACGGAACTACATTGAGAACTACTTGTCTAACACTTGCGGCAGTAACAAAAACTACTGCAACCAACAACGAAACAAAAACATCTATAAAAGGGTTATTTTCTCCTAGGACTTTTGTTTTTCTTAAAAGAAGAAAAATGACCATGAAAACAATAAGAAAAGAAACAATAGGGGCAAAATAAGTAACAGATGAAACATCAGCAGTTTGTGCTGAATTTCCCGCGCCACGCAATACCTGATAAAAGAACATTCAACCCTCAATCC
>CAZOGX010000020.1:8517-9435 GCA_964579805.1 Candidatus Woesearchaeota archaeon
TGGTTTACTACCAATCAAGGACGGCAAGCAGACATCGCCGCCAAACAAAGGAGAAAGAATATGTTTCCACTCTTCCTTAACTTTGCTCTTTTCTGAATTTCCAACTACTACTGCAACTATCACTCCTATCAGCAAACCAATAATAATTACCCACCCAATTAAGTCCGTATCCAAAAAGGTTCCATAATACCCTCCAAGAACAGAATAAGTTTGGCTAAGAATTACTAGGGCTATCAAAACCCCTATTCCAATCATTATCCACCCAATAACTCCTTTAGCAGCTTTAGGTATGAACATACCAACTAAGAGAATTAAAATTAAAAGAATAACCATCCCTATTCCGAGCTTTGGAGAGATAACTGCTAAAAAGTCTGAATAAACAGGATACCTAGTAGCAGTAAATCCAATTACTATCGCTACTAAAGCTTGAAGCCCTTTTTGTCCTCTAAAGATATTAACATAATTCAGAACACCAAAAATAATTCCAAAAGCCAACAAAAACGGCAAAATAAAATCATAAAATCCTAATCTTTCAAGCTGAAATATTACGTTCTGAAAACCCAGACCTTGTAAAAATATAC
Organism: Candidatus Woesearchaeota archaeon; assembly: GCA_964579805.1. Classification (GTDB taxonomy): domain Archaea; phylum Nanobdellota; class Nanobdellia; order Pacearchaeales; family GW2011-AR1; genus CAZOGX01. The sequence continues at coordinate 9,099 of CAZOGX010000020.1, forward strand.
CTGATAAAACAGACACCATAAACAACTTTAGCTAAAACTTATTTAAATATGTTTCTAATTAGTCTTTCTTTTCAGATTTTCCGCCACCGACGAGAGCAACAATCAATGCTATAACTATCGCTCCTATAAGCATCAAGTTAGAACTTAAAGAAGAACTAGCAGAACTGCTAAACAAATTAACCCTTAAGTAATTCCAACCGCCAGTAGCCACAAGAATAGCAATAACTAAGGCAATAGTTACAACTACTCCAATAACTATTTTTATCCCTCGATGTAATGCGAATTCTTCCTTGCCCTGAAAAGCCATTGAGTACAAAATCATGAAAACCAATAAAAA
>CAZOGX010000021.1:0-2680 GCA_964579805.1 Candidatus Woesearchaeota archaeon
TTATTAAAACAAGCCACAAAATCTAATTGTGCAGCTTATAACTTCTTCAGCAATCTTCAAAAGTATTCCGCCTGATCCGAACATTTTCTATACCTCCTTTTAGTTTTATCATTACCTTTATGTTACCACTTTTCACTAGTATCTTTTTCATATAATCTAGACTCCTACTGAGTATTTAAACCTTTCTAATGATGTGACTTTATAGGGGTAACTTTAGAAAGACTTAAATACCTTTGATTTTGACTAACTTTATGAATAAGGTATTGTTAATTTTGGGAACTTTGATTATCTGTGCATCTCTTGCAATGGCTGGTGATATTGGTGGAGGCAGTCAGGGAGGAGAGGAAAGCGAGTCTTGCTTTTCAGCAGATACTGATTGTGCCGATAACTTTGTTGATGGTTGCGATATAAGAAACTCGCTGACTTTGTCTCAAGGAACTTATAATTTTATCAAAGGAGTGGACATTTGTGCAGATAATGTGGTGTTGGATTGTGCAGACTCGCATCTGATAGGTTATCAAATTCCAATATATTCTTTAATAGAAGCAGATTCTTTCTCATCTTTGGAGATAAAAAACTGCAAGGTTTATCATTCAGGAACAGGCATATCTGTTAAAAATTCTCAAAATACTAGATTAATCAATAATGAAGCTGTAAACAATAAAATACATGGAATCTATCTGGAGAACTTTCAGAATGGAGAGATAAAAGGTAATCTTGCTGATGAAAATGGTTACAGCGGTATATACTTAAAAAATTCAAATGATAACTTTATTTGGGAAAACCAAGCAGAAGACAATAGAAATAACGTTCTTCCTGACCTTAATAAAATAACTGAAGGTTTCACAGAGAATGCTGGAATTTATTTAACTAATTCTTTTAGGAACATAGTTATTGATAATTTTGCTTTGTTAAACAGCCACAATGGTTTTGCTCTGAAAGATTCAGAGAATAACATATTTACTGGAAATGTTGTAAGCAAGAGCGGTCTTCATGGTATTCTTCTTTTAAATTCCGACGAGAACGAGTTTAATAACAACAACTTTTCAACTAACTGGAGAAGCTTTTATTCTGAAGCTAATAATAGATGGTATTCTGTTATAGGGCTTGGAACTGGAATAAGATTTGAGGATTCTGCATCGAACATTCTAGATAACAACCTCGTAAATGAAAATGGTGGCGAGGGCATTTTAATTAGTGGAGGAAATGATAATTTGGTTTCTTTAAACGAAATTAAGAATAATGGTGCAGATGGAATAATTCTCAGTAACTCTAATAACAATCTAGTAAAAGAAAATAATGTTGCTGGAAATAAACTTTCAGGGATTCACTTTTCTAATTCATATCTTAATATTCTTGAGAAAAATAAAATATTTAACAATCTTGGACAAACTAATATTTTTCAAAGAGAAAGAAGCGATAGTGTTGCAGGAGTCTCTATTGTTAATTCATGGGAAAATGTTCTAAAAAATAACGATGTATTGTTTAACTCTGTAGATGGAGTAAAGCTAATCTCTTCTGAAAATAATAATCTTTTAAACAACAAGATTGAAAACAACACAAAATCCGGATTAGTAGTTAAAAGTTCTTTTTTCAATGTATTATTTGGAAATAAAGTCATGTTTAATGTAAAGAATGGAATAGAGCTTAGCAATTCTGATCAACAAAGCATCAACTCAAATTTTGTTTGCTCAAATCATCTATCAGATTTTAGACTTTTTAGTTCGGAAGATAACTTTGGCGATAGAAACACATGCAATAACCCCGGAGAATGGAGAGACGCTTCTTCTACTAGCGGATGTAAGTATTCTTGCCCGATAAGAATAGGGATATTTCCTTCTGTAAAGTCGCCTATAATAAACTAAACTTGTTTTTTCTCAAAAGAAAGGTTTAAATATATCTCTTATTTATTTTCTTAATGAAGAAGATGGTGTTGAATAGAAGAGGACTTTCTGAAGTCGTTACTACCGTTTTGATAATTCTTGTTGTTCTCGCTGCTTTGGTCTTAATATGGGCTGCTGTCAGACCTTTGCTAAACAAGGCGTCATCTGATATTGGCGGTTCTGGAGATTGTTTGGTTTTGGATTTAGAAGCTATTTCCTGCACTTTAGATTCTGAACAGGTGGGTTCAATTGTTGCTAATGTAGTGGTAAAGAGAGGTGCTACTGAAGGAGATTTGACAGGTGTCAGATTTGTCTTTTCAGATGGTTCCAACTCTGTTACTAGAGATAATGATGTGCCTCCAGCTGTTTTGGAAAGCAAGACTTATTCAGCTATTGATTTAGGAGCTTTTAATCCTGCCAGCGTTAATGTAGCTGCTTTGGTTGGTGCAGGCAAGAAGGTTTGTGCTCCATTAGCAGAACCAGTTGTTTGTAGTTAAATTATTATTTTTTAGAAATTCTTTAAGGTTACTATTAATGACAACTTTCTATTGAATATTTTGTAAGAAGCAACAATATAGAGATTTAGAAGTTAAAATAAGAGATATAAGAAAAGTTTATAAGTTAATTTTTACGATTCTTTCTTATGCAAGAGATTATAGATAAGACTTCTGACTTTGTTAGGAAAAAATTTGAAAATGAGGGAAGCGGTCATGATTGGTGGCATATCTATAGGGTATGGAACAATGCTAAAATGATTTGCAAGGAAGAAGGCGAATGCGATATGCTTGTTATTGAAC
>CAZOGX010000021.1:2690-9385 GCA_964579805.1 Candidatus Woesearchaeota archaeon
ATCATTACTACATGATATAGCCGATTTTAAGTTTCATATGGGAGATACTGAGGCTGGACCAAGAGTTGCAAGGACATGGCTGGAGTCTTTGAATGTGGATGAAGATATTATTCAACATATATGTGATATAATCAGAACTCTTTCTTTTAAGGGCGCTAGATCTGAAGAACCGATGAAAACTAAAGAGGGAAAAATTGTCAGAGATGCTGATAGATTGGATGCTATTGGAGCAATAGGTATTGCAAGGTGCTTTGCTTATGGCGGATATAAGGGCGTACCAATATATAATCCTCAAATAAAAGCACAATTACATAAAAACAAGGAAGAATATCTTAATGGCTGGAATGGTAAAACTACTCAGATTAACCATTTTTATGAGAAACTTCTTTTATTAAAAGACTTGATGCTAACGGAAACTGGGAAGAAACTTGCGAAAGAAAGGCATGAATTTATGGAAAAATATTTAGACCAGTTTTATAGAGAATTGGATAGCAATATTTAGAAATTAGTTTTTTTAGTTTAGATAACTTTTAAGATTTAGCGTTCTTTTGTTTCATTATTTCTTGTTTTTCTTTTAGTAATGCGGCCTTTAACTTATCTAATTGTTGGAGCTGTTTATCAATATCTTCTGGGTCTTCCGAAGCAGGTGCTTGAGGCGATTTCATTGGAATTTTCTTTAGATAGTCCAGAACAGAGGCTTTATCCATCATCAATACTGTTTCTGATTCATCATCAACATGGGCTTTTAGAATTTCCATCCCAGACAAAATGCAAGATAAAATCCAGACTTTTTTTCCATCTACATTCTGAATAACTGCTATTATCTTTCTTATCTCTTCTGTAATATTACGATTCTTCATCTCTTCTTCAAGTATTCCCTTTATTGCTTCAAGGTCTATGTTTATTTTGGAATCAAGTTTTTGAGGTTTCTTTTGAGAGATAGTTTCCATCATTTGCATAGCTATCTTTTCTCCTCCAAGTGTGAAGGCTGCAACTTTATTTTCTGAAGGAATGTAATAGTCTATTTGACTAAGATTTGAACCAGTTTCAAAGTCAAGAACAAAAAATCCTGCTATAAGGAAAGAATTCTTGTATTTTTTTGCAAATTCCTTGTATTCTACAGAAGAATTGAGCTGTGTTATTAAAGGTGTTATTTCCATTTTCCTCTCTCTTTTGTAGTTTAGATTTTCAGGTTTATAAGATTATCTGATATTTAGTCCATACTAAGTTCTTTCTTTAAATCTTCTATGAACTTCTCTTTTTTAATTCCAAACTCTGGCTTTTTACCTCTTGGTCTGATTGCCAAAGTTTTATTCTCCTCTTCTTTATCTCCTATGACTACAATATAATTTATCTTTAACATTTCAGCTTCCCTTATCTTTGATTGCACAGTGTCAGAGCCATAGTCTTCGTCTAATTTTATTTCTGGAACCTGTTTCTTTAGCTCTTGGGCAAACTTTTGTGCTGATTTTATATTTCTGTCTGTGAAACTTATTACACGAACTTGGCGAGGAGAAAGCCATAGAGGAAGTTTTCCTTCCGTCTGTTCAAGAAGATAACCCATAAACCTGTCAAAGGAACCTAGGATTGCTCTGTGAATTATAATTGGGTATTGTTTATTTCCTTTTTCATCTGTATAATGCCAGTCCATCCTTCTTGGAACTACTATATCTATTTGTGATGTGGCTATTGTTTCTTCTTTTCCATGAACATTTTTTGTCTGGATATCTATTTTCGGTCCGTAGAAGGCTGCCTCCCCTTTAGCCTCTATGAACTTCTTTCCAGATTCTTTCATTGCTTTTCTTATTTCTTCTGAAGCGTGCTCCCATTCTTCTGGATTTCCTGTATATTTGTCTGGATTTCCTTTAAAATCAGGAAGTGAAAGTCTAAACCAGTAATTCTTTATTTCTAGTTTTTTATAGACTTCGTCAAACATCTTTAATACTTTTAGGAATTCGTCTTTCAATTGCGATGGAGTTACATATATATGAGCATCATTTATTGTCAAACCTCTTACCCTGATTAATCCATAAGTGACTCCTGAAAGTTCATTTCTATAAACTGTTCCTGCCTCTGCTAACTTTAATGGCAAATCTCTATAACTCTTTACAACTTTATTAAAAATCATGTGGTGATGCGGACAATTCATTGGTTTTAGATAATATTCTTGTCCATCTATGTCTATTGGAGAATACATTGAATCTGCATAGTAAGGAAGGTGTCCAGATTTTTCATATAAACTTGACTTGGTTATATGCGGAGTTGTAACATATTGATAACCGTATTTTTCTTCTATCTTTCTCATATACTCTTCAAGTTTATGCCTTATTGATTCTCCTGCTGGAAGCCATAAAGGAAGGCCTGGGCCAACTTCTTCTGAAAATGTAAATATTCCGAGGTCTTCTCCAAGTATTCTATGGTCTGTTGGAGAGAGATTTCTTCTGTCTAAGACGAATTTGCCTGCTGATTGCTTAACTGTTCTTTTTCTTAAATCCTTTTCAACTATCTCTCCGAAATGTTTGCTTAATTCTGATAATGGATGCCCCTTTACTTTTAATTCAAAAGTCTTGTAGTGCCCGAAAGGAGCTCTTATAACCTTGTAGTCTTTAGCAAGAGTGTGTTCTGCCTGAACCATATATTCAAGGGCAGTTGTCGGGTTGGCTAAATTATGAGATAGGTGTGCGTAAGGATACAAAACAAGGTTTTTTGCTTTTACTTCCGAGGCAGTTTTGTTTATTGCTTCCAGAGTTTCCTTGAGAGTTTTGTCGTTATCGTGCTTTTCCACAGCCATTAAAACTACTAGAACTTCCTTGACTTCCTTCTCTTCTTTATCCTTGTCCTTTAGCTCTTCAGCGTCTTTGAAAGCCTTCTTTAAAGGCTTAAAGCGAATGTAATCGCAGTGTAAAGTGAGTATCTTCATACTTCGTGTAAGAAAACCTGATATAAAAAGGTTATTCCATTACATCAACATAGCTTCTAAAGGAGGTAAATCTTGGGATTCTTCCTGGGAAAATAACTCCTATCTGTAAGTCGTCTTTCAGTCCGTCTCCATCGGCATCAGATATTAATGTATGGATTATTGGAGAGGGATTTGTGTTTGCAATTCTTCTTTGCATATAAGCTCTTGGAACTTGGATATTTAAATTTCTTTGATATAAAGTCAGAGGATTTATGCTAACTCTTCCCGAATCAACTCTATCGTCTAAGACTTTTAAAATGGTATTCTTGCCGAAGATTTCAGGAACTGCGACAATTCCGTTTCCTAAAATATCTGCTTGGTAGGTATTTTGTCTGAACCAATTTCTTAAAATTAGTGTTCCCGCTATTGCAGGTATTATTAGAGGAGCTAATAACAGAGGAATAAAGTAGTCTCTAACGCCTCTTTTCATTGATATTTGTAGATTGTAAATTATTTAAGGATTGCTGGTTTGCCCAATTAATCCTCTCTTTTCATCATCTGAATTTTTATTTTCCTCTGCTTCTATAATTTCGTAATCTAAAGAAGCAATACTCGCCAAATCTTTTCTCTTAATTCTATTATTTATTGCTCTTTCAATATTTCTTGTAAGATTTAAATAATGTTTGTGCATTCTTTTAGATTGTAGACGAGTTGCACTTAAAGTTCCTGAAGCTGCGCCTATTACTGCACCATATAAAGATAATGGAATAATCCATGGAGAAGGCATAATTGATGCAATTCAGGCGGATGTCCAAGAAATTAGCTCTCCTTGAGCACCTGATTCTGAGAAGTCCAACAAAGAATATCTAAGCCCCACAATTGGAGCAATAGCTCCTAATGTCATTCCTGCATAAATATTAGCCCTTTCCCTTAAGTTATACCCTTTATCTTTCAAATTATTACTTAGACTCATATTCACTCCAAATCTGCTATATGATAAGATGTTCCATACTGATTAGCACCGAACAGACCTTTCTTATTCCATTTTTCTTCTGATGGTTTTGGACCTATATCTATATTAGGCCAGGCATTTCTATATCCTTCTTTAATTCCTTCCATAATCGTATGGTTTTTTCCATGTGTTCTGACAAAACAATACTTCGCAAACACAGGGTCGTTATGAAAATCTCCTATGAGTTGGAATGGAAGATTCTTGCCTTCTGTTGAGAAATAATTTATTCTAAATGTTTTTGGATTAGTCTGAAAGAAAGTTTCTTCTGTGGGAACATTTACTCCTCTTTCAAGAAGAGTATTTCCGTCAATCCATCTTACTACTGCTTTTTCTGTTCCTCTTAATGGAAAAGCGACTATTGCATCCTGAACACCATCTCCGTTTCTATCATACCAAGCTAAAGGAGTTAATTCTCTTTCCAAAACCTGTTTCTTCAAAAGTCCTGCTCCGAAGATTGCCCCTGTAATTCCTAAAATGGCTAAAGGATATTTTATGTCTCTAAATAATCGTTTTGCTCTTGTTCCCAGTCTTTTAAAACCGGAGAGATTAGAATCGTCTAATTGAGTTTCAATTACTTGATTTAATGGTTGCCCTGTTTCTTTTGCTATTTCTTCAAGTCTATCTTCAAATTTATAGGGTTTCATTTTTATTCTTTGTCCTCTAATATTCTGACAGCATTATCAAATTCATGTCGCCCTTTGTAATTTTCTTCTGGTCCAACTAGATGTCCTTCAGATTTAGTATCCGAATATTCTCCGTTGCCTATGGGTTTTTGACCAAATATGACTACTCTTACATCGTCGTCGTCCGGTCCTCTTCGTGGATCATCAAACTTTTTTCTTGTTTGAGCAATAGCTTCGGCCTTTCTTGATTTTAGTTCTTGGTACCTTATTCTTTCTAATAGAAGTCCCACATTACCTCGCATACCAATTAACTTTCTTTGGCGATGTACGGAATAAGAGTTATCATTTGTTGCTCGTAAGAAACTCTCTGCTAATTTAGAGTCTTTTGTTAGAAATATAGCTCTATAAGTAATATTTGGATGCCTTGCTATAAAGCCTCTTGTTCCATTATAGCTTCTAGATAGCTTTGAATCATATATTCTCTTAATTAATTCATCCGAAGTCATGGAAAACCATCTTTCAGAGCATATTTAAACTTTACGATTATGTAACTATCTTTTAGGGATGACAATATCCAAAGGTTTAAAAATGGTATTTTATAGTTTTTGTGATGAACATTAAAGAACTGGGAATTAAAATGCCTCAAGTTAAGAGACCTGTAAATCATATAGTCTTAAGTCATCTTGACGGAGAAACCGCAATAGGTAGAGCGGTTGGATACTTAAAGGGACTTTTCAGAGAAGAAAGAATATATGAAGGAGGATATCACTTTCATGTTTCGGGCGGAAACGTTAAACTGGGAATGCCTTTATGGGTGCCTGAACATTATGGGAGAAATCACGGGATAGACTCTATAGGCATATTAGTTGAAAACAATTGGGACAGGCATTCTCCTGAATCTTCTGAACTTGAAGCTATACATGAAATAGTCAGATTGGCTGGAGATGAATGGGGAGTAAATCCACAAAGTGTTCATACTCACGGAGAATTGGACGGCGTAGATAGTTATATGGAAAGATTTGATGCTGATGAATTTAGAATTGACGCTTTTGTTAGAAGAGAAACTAACTTTAAAAACCCAGATGTGGTTTTGATTCCTTAATTAGATAAAATGACTGAAAATAAAAAAACAAAAATCGGAAATAACGTAAAATGGTTCGCCCTCGGCGGAATACTTGCGGCTGTGCCTATGAGTATTGGCGTTGCTGACAAAAATCTTGACCTTTATGACAGAAACATAGAAGTTTCTCTTAAAAACAGAGATGTTGAAGTTCCTGTTTACAATATTTTTGATGGACTTAAACCTTTCAGATGCTCTTCTTATGTCAGAAAAGTCGCAGGAGAGATATTTCCTGAAATAGGAGATTACTCTTGGTCAGATGCGTGGGACAGACCTTCTAACGATGAGTTAGTTTCAGAGGTTAGAAGTTTTAGGGATATTGATAGACTTTATGCTGATGGAATAGTAAAAGAAGGGATGGTAGTTGGAGTGAGAGTTCCCGGAAGTTCTTATAATGATAGAGGAGCTTATGGATTCGGACACAATATTTTATTGCTTGGAGAAAATAAAGAAGGAGAGGAAATGTATGCTCATCAATGGGGAACGAAAACTCACATTCATTCCAGCCGAGATTTAGAAAATTTTGGTTTTGAACCGGTTGTTGTTGTAAAACCTAAAAGAAGAAAATGAGATTTCAGTTAGGATATGATTCTATTCCGCAACCAGAAGGAATTGAAAGAATTTCTATGTGCGATGGAGAAGTAATTGATTTTCCAATATGGGCTTTTCCCAGAGGAAGTTGTGCTAAATATGCGAAAATGGCTGCACAATTTATTTTCGGAGATATGTATGTTGTTGGTAGTCCGAATGGAGATGCATGGAATCTTAGAAGATTTCATGAAACTTTGAGATTAAATCCTGAACATCCAGTAAGTGATGTGAAATCTTTTTTATCTAGCGGAAAAATAAAACCAGGAAACCTTGTTTGTCTTCATTATCCGGAAAGCAGACACTCTCAAGACTTAGATATTGGAGGTGAAAGAATAAAATATAGCCATGTTGAAGTTTTACTTGGTATTAATAGTGATGGAGTTGTTGTAACAGGAAGGCAATTTTTAGAAGATGCGAGAACAACGACTCTTGCAAGATTATTTCATCAAG
>CAZOGX010000022.1:0-9252 GCA_964579805.1 Candidatus Woesearchaeota archaeon
AACACCAGAATCAACAAGCTCCCAATATCTACTTTCCTTAACCAAAACTCCATAAACAACATTTCTCCCTCTCGCTCCTGAATACTCTGTTACTTGAACAACTCTCCCTATATTTTTTCCCTGTTGAAAAAATGTATCTCCAACTCTAAGAGGTTCTCTATAATTTCCTTCTTTATCTTTTCCAAGGAAAACTCTCAAATGTAATTTCCCAACTCCAGTGTTCCTTGCTCTCCATTCAGGACTGACAAATATCTTATCTTCTCCTGTTTCTGTTTCCAATTTTTTAGGCAATTCAGCAACAATAGGCAATTCAGCAGTAATCATATGTCAACCTCCGCCTCATGCGCTTTTTCAACAATAAACTGCCTTCTAGGTTCAACTTCATCTCCCATTAATCTTGAAAAGACCGAATCGGCTTTTACGGCATCTTCTATTGTAACTCTCTTTAGAAGTCTATGTTTAGGATCCATAGTAGTTTCCCAAAGTTGTTCAGGATTCATTTCCCCAAGACCCTTAAATCTTTGAACAGTCGCATTATCTCCAAGTTTCTTAACTATTTCTTTCAACTCCGAGTCAGAATAAACATAATGGTCGCTTCTTTTTCTTACCTTATACAAAGGAGAAACAGCAATGAAGATATTTCCATTATCAATCAAAGGTTTCATAAATCTAAAGAAGAAAGTCAAGAGTAAAGTTCTTATGTGTGCTCCATCAACATCTGCATCAGTCATAATTATTATTTTATTATATCTTATCTTAGAGGCATCAAACTGTTCTCCAACGCCTGTTCCAACAGCAGTTACTAAATTAGCAATTTCTTCAGAAGATAAAACTTTCAAAGGATTAGCCTTTTCAACATTCAATATCTTTCCTTTCAGAGGCAATATTGCCTGAAATTCTTTATTACGTGCTTGTTTTGCCGATCCGCCTGCGCTATCTCCTTCCACAATATACAATTCGGTTTCTTCCGTTTTATTGCTTGAACAATCAGCCAATTTTCCAGGTAATCCTCCAACAGAAAATGCGTTTTTTCTCCTAACAAGCTCTTTTGCTTTTTTAGCAGCCGCTCTGGCTTTTTGGGATTCAAGAGACTTGTCTAATATTCTTCTTGCAACGCTTGGGTTTTCCTCAAAAAATTGAGAAAGAGCAACCATTGCGACACTATCAACTATTCCTTTTATTTCTGAATTTCCAAGTTTTGTTTTGGTCTGCCCTTCAAATTGAGGTTCTGGAACTTTAACAGAAATAATTGCAGTCAAACCTTCCCTAACATCATCTCCAGTTAAATTGCCCTCTTTCAAAAGTTTGTTCTTATTAGCATAATCGTTAATTGCTCTAGTCAAAGCAGTCTTGAAACCGACAACATGTGTACCTCCCTCAACAGTATTAATGGTATTTACAAAACTCAAAACATTTTCTTGATATCCAGAATTATATTGGATAGCACATTCAATCACGACTTTATTGTCTTCTTTTGTAAAATAAACTGGTTTGGTATGTATTGGATCCTTAGATTGATTAACCCATTTAACAAACTCTAAAATACCACCCTCATAATGAAAGGTTTCTTTTTTACCAGAATTTTCGTCGCTAAGAACTATTTTTACTCCTTTGTTCAAAAATGCAATCTCTCTAAATCTGGTTTCTAAAACAGAAAAATCAAATTTAGTTGTTGAAAAGATTCTATCATCAGGCATAAAATTAATTTCAGTTCCAGTCTCATCAGCACTTACGCTTCCTATTGTCTTCAACTTATAAATAGGCTTTCCAATTTCATATTCCTGCTCATAAATTTTTCCGTCTCTTTTTATTTTAACCTTTAAATTTTTAGACAAGGCAGCAACCACGCTAATACCTACTCCATGCAATCCTCCTGAAATTGCATAAGTTCCCTTGTCAAACTTACCTCCGGCATGAAGTTTAGTTATGACTACTTCAACGGCAGGAATTTTATATTGTGGATGCATATCAACCGGAATACCTCTCCCATCGTCAGTTACAGTAACGCTTCCATCTTTGTTAAGAATGACATCTATATTCTTACAATAACCAGCCATGGCTTCATCAACAGAATTATCCACTACTTCATATACAAGATGATGCAATCCTTGCTTTCCAGTACTTCCGATATACATCGCAGGCCTCTTTCTTACCGCTTCCAAACCTTCAAGAACGGTAATATTTTCTGCAGAATAGTTCTTTTTATCAGTCATCTAAATCTAAAAAATGAAAAGAGCTTTATAAATCTTTATATACCTCAAAGAGGTTTTATCGACGATAAAACAAGTATCAAAAAAGTGTATATTTCAATCCAAATATATCATATCTTGCAGTCATTCTTTCCATCTCCTCACTAAAAGCACCAACAAATTTAACATCTAATGGTCCTATAATTGTATGTCTCTCTGCATCTGGATTAATAAGGTTATCAATCGCCTTTGAAGTAGATCTATCTGCTCGATGAAGAAATGGTATATTTCGTGAATCTCCAACGCTAATACCAATTTCAGACCCAATTACCCCTCTATCTACCATTGATTGGAGATAACCATATATTTCAGTTCTTGTTCTTTGATCTAACTCGCTAGGAGAATAAAGAATAGCTTGTTCAACCAAAGTGACTTGCGATCTCATCTAAAAAAATATAATAATATGTATTTAAATTAAACTATAATATATCTTACTCCCAAGTATAAAAACTAATTCTTAGTCTTTGCTTTTGCCTTAGTTCTTTGTTCGTGAAAAGCTTCTGCCCATCTTATCTTCCTTTTATCCCTGCCTAATTTAAGATGGTTCTTTTTGCATTTGCTTGAACAATAATAGACCACACTACCTTCGTTCTTTATGAGATAAGTACCTCTAAAATCTTCTTGCTCACAGCCACAAAAAATACACTTAGCCAAAGACATTATACATGTGCCCCCTTGGTAGCGCCTTTAATCCTTCTAGCTTCAATTTCTGTTTCTCTCAAAGTAATTAAATCGCCAATTTTCACAGAACCTTTAACATTTCTCCTCATAATCCTCTCCTTGTTTTTACCCTGAAGTATCTTGCATTCAACCTGGGTAATCTCTCCTCTGGCTCCTGTACGACCTAAAAATTTTAGAACTTCTGCATTCACAGGTTCATCATTACTAAGTTTCTGAAAAGACTTCTGCTGTTGTTGCTGTTGAGGGTTATCCTTAATTCTTTGTTGCTTTGCCATGACTTCTGCCTCCAGACGCTTTCATATCTTGAAGCTCCTTGTCAGAATCACCGGCATCTATTACAGCTACAGAGCTAGTGGAAACTGGAAGACCTGCAGCAAGACCAAGTTTTTGCTTAGAATCTACCTCAAAACAAGGAATATTTTTTTCTTTTGAGATAATAGCAAGATGAGAGACAATTTCCTTAGGAGAAACATCAGCTGCGTAAATAACCATCTTAGCAACTCCTCTTTCTATAGCCTTAGTAACTTCGTTAGTACCTTTGTCTATTTTTCCGTTTTTCCTTGCCTTTTCAACAACATTATAGTAGTCCATTTTTATTCAGACCAAAAAACTTTAGAAAGCAAAGCCTCCATAAGTCATTGGCTCAAGTTAATTCAGAAAAGGGGTTTATAAATTTATCTCCATTCAACATCAACATCATCAGTTCTTTCTCTAGGTGAAATATCTACCTTCCTAATACCAAAACTCTTTTTTTTATTATAAATAAGTTCTCCTGTAAAAGCAATCATAGCCCCATTGTCAACTAGTAGCTCTTTAGCAGGGCAAAAAAATTCAACACCTCTTTCCTTGCACATAATCTTACACATTTCCTGTAATCTTAAATTACAAGCCACGCCTCCTCCCAAAACTAATTCCGTTTTCCCAGTATGGGCTAAAGCTCTTTCAGCAGACTCAACAAGCATTGCAAAACAATGTTCCTGCAAACTAAAAGATAAATCCTCAATCTTTTCACCAGAAGCAAACAAATTTTTTAACTTTGTAAGAACTCCAGAAAAAGAGACATCCATACCTTTTATAGAATAGGGTAACTCTATAAGCCTTCTCCCTTGTCTGGCCTTTTTCTCAATTTCAGGGCCTCCGGGAAAAGGAATCCCACAAGACCTCGCAAAAGTATCTATAAAATTTCCAACCCCCATATCAAGAGTCTCACCAAAAACCCTATACTTGCCAGAAACAAATCCAATAACCTGAGTATTAGCACCTGAGGTATAAAGTAAAACTGGGTCTGAAGCCCCATTTTGTCTTCCAATCTCTAAATGAGCTATACAATGATTAACAGGTATTAAAGTCAAATCAAGTTTTAATGCTTTCTCTTTAGCAAAATTCATTCCAGACAATAAGCAAGGAGCTAATCCTGGAGCATTTGATATAGCAATTGCCTCAATTTCCTTCTCACTTATTCCAGCCAAATTTAGTGCTTTATGGTAAACCGATTCTGCTACTTCTTTGTGGTGCTTCGCCGAGTCAAGAGGAACAATTCCCCCAGAGAGAGGTTTATACATATCCCGCACATTAGCCAAAATCTTGCCCTTGTGAACTATTCCTACGCCGAGAGTATGTGCCGTACATTCTATGCCTAAAATCATATAAACTATATTGAAAGAAGCTTTATAAAATAATCACCATGAATTCTTTACAGCCTCGTAAATTTCTTTACTTCCTATATCCACCCATCGCCCAATAAAAGTAAAACAAAGAACCTCTTGTAAGTTGGAAAGATATTTAATAAAAAATCCGAGACCCTCCTTTGAACCATCTCCATCCATATATTCCTTAAGTTTTCCCAAGTCATCTCTAGAAATCAAATATATTCCTGTAGAAACTAAATCCGACTTAGGATTGGATGGCTTTTCCTCAAAAGAAACTAGTCTATCTCCAAAAACCTCGACAACGCCCATCTTCTTTGCCTCTTCAAGATTAGACTTATAAATTACTAAAGAAGTTTTTCTAAACCGGTTAAAAAACGCAATAAATTCAGATAAATTTCCATCAAATAGATTGTCGCCACAAATTACAAGCAAATCTTCTTTTGTATTATCAACAGCAAGCATTAAATCTCCTAAACCACCTATACGAGACTCATTGGACATAGTCCCATCATTAATAATTTTTATTTTTCTAAATTGATTTTTGCTCCATTCAAAAAAATGACTGAAAAATTTGTTATTTGTAACCACTACTATTTCACTTATTTCAGAAGGTATCTTGTCAATTATGTAATCAATTAGGGGTCTTCCGTTTATATCTAGTAGTGCTTTAGGTTTATCCAAAGTTAAAGGATAAAGTCTAGTAGCATAGCCCCCGCATAAAATAACTACCTTCATTGAAGATACATAAAAATACAAGATTAAAAATCTAACTAATTAAAGAGACGAAATGTCAAATATCTTGGTAAATGAAGCACACCTATCATAGCAACCCCCATTTGTCGCAGAAGAATCATTCCACATTCCAGGTTTATTACACATATTAAAGTCCCCGTTTTCGTTCAAAGCGTTGGAAATAGAAAAATCAAGATTCTGGTTCAAGCAAACCCTATTGCTTAAAATCTGATTGTTAGCAGTATTTTTCAGTTCCAATCCGTTTAGATTAGCAACAATCAAATTGCTGATAAGCTGATTTGTAGAAGCCACATCAAAAAACACTCCTGATTTTCCACTTGATTGAATAATATTTTTCTTAATCAAGTTACCGCTACTAGAAGACTCAATCTTTAAACCATTAACATTATTATTTTTTAATTCATTTTTTTCTATAATGTTAAAATGTGAATCATGGACTTTTATCCCCCATCCATTTTGCAAACCCCTAAAACTTTGTTTATTGTTGTTGGCGATATTTTCAGAAATTAAATTATTATTTGACCTAACTAGAGAAATTCCAGTAAGAGGATTAGAATTAGCACTATTCCTATAAACCTGATTATCATGAGAGTCTGATAAAGAAATTCCTCCAATATTGCGAGAATTAGCTTGGTTGTCTGAAACCAAATTTTCATTACTCTCCTCCATTAAAGCTATTGCAGTACCCCAAATTCCAGTAAAAGAATTAGATAATAATAAATTTGACTTGGAATTGACTAGCTTTGCCCCATTATTCCAGCAAGAAAAGTCGGAATCAAAAGCATAGTTGTCCTCTATTAAGTTATCATTAGAATCAACCAAAGAAACACAAATCCCAAAATAACCTAAAACATTGAAGAAATCGTTTCTTGTTTTTGACAAATCATTATTTTTAATAGTGTTTGTGTCAGAATTTAGAGCCAAAACACCATGAAACCCATTGCCAATTAAATCGTTGCTTTCGATAATGTTCTCATTGGAATTGACTAACAAAACGCCATTATACTTATTTTCATTAAGCTGGCTGGAAGAGATCGAGATTCTCTCAGAATTAATTGAAGAAAAGCCTGCATTCTTTTCATAGCCCCTATCATTATAAGGTGGAAAGGAAAGGTTATTGAAATTATTGTTTGCATGAACTTGTAAAAACGAAACATCTGCAGATTCAATAAGATATATTCCTGAAAGATAGTTTGAATTAAATTCGCTACTTATAATCTCCGAGTTTAAGAGGCCATAAAAATGGAAACCATATTGATTGTCATTAAATTTACTATTAGACACTGATAATTCTTTAGATTGCATGCCTCTCAAGCCATATTCGTAGTTAATGACCTCGCATCCCACTAATCCAATATTATTAAAGCCATTCAAAGCTATCCCTGTTCCTACTCCGTTTCCAATTAGTCTGGAACCAGAACAATCTAAAACAACATCATCAGCACATATATCTATTCCCTCATTTAAGAAATAATCTTCCCCATCAAGAACAATTGAATCCCTCAAGTCACAACCATTTGAAAAGCCAAAAAAACAATCAGCATCTTTCAACGAACAGCCGTTTCCAGCAAAAACTCCCCCAGAAAAAACAACTAGAAAAAGAAATCCTATAACTGCCAGAGGCATCTTTTTAGCCATAATATACCGAAGACAAACGAATATAAAAAGCTTTCCAAACCAAAAAATAGGTCAAAAAAAGAAAAAAACGTTAAGAAGATTTATCTTTTCTTCTTCTTTCTTCCGCCACGAGCCATTACAGCTTCGCATACATTACCTGCTCCATCAACATAGTAAAGATGACCAGCCTTCCTCTTGACAGCGTTCTTTATTATTACTTTTCCCATGCACACCTCCTTTTTTCAGACACAAAAATCACCCTATATATTTAAACTTTTCTCCTTTCCCGACGAAAAAACCAACTATTTTCTTGTTTTTTGAATTAAGCGGAACCTCAATAAAAGACCTAAACTTCTCACTAGCATTAGCTGATAAGGTAAAAGGCCTTATAATTTTAAAATCTATTGCCTGATTCTTCTCATCAAGCCAAACAACTAAGAAAGGAAAAAATACAAATAAAGAAGTTATTGCAATACTAACATTTTTTCTAAACTTAAAAACCAGATTAGGAAAACTAGAGAACTTAAACATAAGTCCAAACAATCCTGCCCTTTGACAATCAATTCTAATTGTCTTTCCCCGATATCTAACCAGTATCTTTTCCATTCAACCCTTGTTTTTTTCTATTTCTATATCTTAAAAATAAAGAAATTAAAACCAAAACGATAAGCAAAATAATTATTATAACCATGATTGCAAACACCAGCCCATAATTTACGGAAGAGACCTTAAATATGGATGTTGAAATAGCATTTCCTCCAGGATAAAATAACTCTATTCCTGCTAGATAGTTGCCGTCTTCTAAATGCGATGAAGACATTCGCTTATAATATTTTCTCTCCTTGCCTACAAAAAAAGTTTCGTTTTCAGAATAATGTCTGCTTCCAGCAAAATCTTCTATAAAGTAATTAGCGGTAACCTCAACTTCTTCGTGAGAAGAAACTTGAACCAAAGTTATTAGTGGATTTATATCGCTACCTCGTTTTATGACTTTATATTGCTGGGAGATATTAAGATAAACATCAAATAATGATTCCTTTTTCTTCACATTTATAACTATAGGAATTTCCTTTTTAAGGGTTCCAGAATAGAAAACAATTTTTCCGGGATAATAACCAGAAGATGCATACCCTACATTCAATAAAACAGTCTCCACTTCTTCAGGAGTAATAGTGACCTTAGACGGGACAGAAGACACAATGTCTGCTACGTTTTCAATAGAAATTAAAACTTCAAGAGTTATTTGTCCAATATTTTTTACAGCAATTTGAACATCAGCAGTTTCATTCTCATATAAATCAACTTGTAATGAGTCTGGAAAGACTTCAAAATCATAAATTCTTGAAGGAGACGAACCTCCGCCACCACCACTACTCCCACCATCTGAGATTACTACTGAAAATATAACTTCATCATAATTAAGGTTTCCAGAAGTATCGTTAGCATATACCCTCCAGATATTAGTGCCTTCAGAACTAGTTATTCCGGTTACATTATTTCCGCAAACCAAACTAATATTTATCAATCCTTGATCTAAAGTATACCAACAACTGCTCAATCCCCCAGTGTCAGAAATTGTATAGTTAATCTCTGCCAAGTTTGAAGAATAAGTGGTGTTTTCAGGAAAAATTATCTGAATAGACGGAGCAGTAGTATCGTTTCCTTCAACAAAAAGAGAGATTGTTGCTTGTGAAGAAGAAGCATAAGCATTGAAAGGCTTAAAGTCAAGAAAATTACTCAACAAGAAAAAACTAAGAAATGAAAGAAACAAAAGGACAATAGATATGACAGAAAGAAAAGCTAAAATAAAATATTTTTTTTCCATAACTCTTTGAAGCCTGCTCATTTTAAGATTATCAATAAAGAGCCTTCCTTGTTTTAAAAATTATCTTGCCTGAATAAAAACCCAATTTTGCATCACTAGGAGCAATAACGCTTATGCCATAAATCCTAGTCTCATTTGGTTGAATACGAATCTTTTTTTCTAGAAATAAGTAGGGGGAAATGTTTCCCTCCTTACTGACTACAACACTAATAGGAAACTCATAATCATTAAATATTTTCAGAGATCTTGTAGAACTCCCGCCAAGAGTTACTTTTCCAAAGGTTAAAGCAGAGTTATTGAGATCAAAACCACCACTATCAGAAGTTATGTTCACATCTGCATAAACCTCTTTAACATCTATATTTTTAGAGTAATAAAAAAATAAAGAGAAAGAAAGAATTAAAAAAAAAGCAGAGAAAGCAAACAATACATATACAACTGACAACTTAGATATCATCTTTTAGATTTACTTCTCCTT
>CAZOGX010000023.1:0-9195 GCA_964579805.1 Candidatus Woesearchaeota archaeon
AAGTTTAATGACTTTTAGAGATATATGAAAGATAGCTTTCGGCGCTTTGCAAGATGGAACTGGAACAATACAGATTGTTCTTCAAGAAGGAGAAACTCCAGAGAATGAGAAAATATTTTTTAAAAAATATATAGATGCTGGAGATTTTATAGGAGTAGAGGGAATTGTTTTCAGAACTCAAAGAGGAGAACTTTCGTTGCTTGTAAAAAAAATAAGCATATTATCCAAGTCTCTTCTTCCTTTGCCTGAAAAATGGCACGGTCTCCAAGATAAAGAAGAAAGATATAGAAAACGCTATTTAGACCTTGTAATGAATCCAGAAGTTAAGGAAGTTTTCAAAAAAAGAGAACAAATTATTGATTCTATAAGGGAGCTATTAAAATCTAAGGGATTTAGTGAAGTTGATACGCCTTACTTACAAACAGTTTACGGAGGAGCTTCAGCAAAGCCATTTAAGACCCACCTTAATGCACTAGATGTTGATTTGTTTCTTTCAATATCCCCAGAATTGCATCTAAAAAGGTTAATTGTTGGCGGATATGACAAAGTCTTCACAATAGCAAGAAATTTCAGAAACGAGGGAATAGACAGATGGCATAATCCAGAATTTACAATGATGGAAATTTATGAGGCATATGCCGATTATAATGACATGATGGAGCTTTTTGAAGAAATATATGAGTATTCTGCAAAAAAAGTAAATGGTTCTACAAAAGTTATTTTTAGAGATAAAGAAATTGATTTCAAGCGCCCATGGAAAAGGATGACTATGTCAGAAGCAATAAAGAAATTTGCAGGAATAGATGTTGAAAAATCTACAGACAAGGAATTATTATCATTTGCAAAGAAAAACAAGGTAGTAATTAAAGGAGACAGTTGGGGGTGGTATGTCCAGTCACTTTTTGAACATTTTTGTGAAAGCAAGATAGACCAACCAACATTTATAATAGACCACCCTCTTGAAACAACTCCTTTATGTAAAATACACAGGAACGATAAATTATGTCGTTTAATAGAAAGGTTTGAGCCATTTTGTGCTGGAGCCGAATTGGGGAACGCATACTCAGAACTTAACAACCCAATTCTTCAAAAAGAACTTTTAGAGGAACAGCAAAAATCACTTTCGGAAGGAAAGAACGAGGAAGCTCATCCATATGATGATGATTTCGTTAGCGCTTTAGAAGTGGGAATGCCTCCAACTGGCGGAATAGGTCTCGGCATAGATAGAATGGTTATGTTACTCACAGGGCAGGATTCAATTCGTGATGTCTTATTATTTCCATTTATGAAACCAGAGAATAAAAACAACGAAGGAGCTAAATAATGTCCGCCCCAGAGCTAATAATAAAAAGCAAAATAAAGTCTGCAGTCCCAGAGCTGAGCGTCGCAGCAGAAGTAGCGGATGCTTTAAATAAAAAAGTGCTTAAGATTCTTGATGATGCCTCACAAAGAGCAAAAGCAAACGGACGTAGGACGTTACAAGCAAGGGATTTGTAACTATTTTTTATTTTCTTTACTTGTATTGTTCTTTATACCGACAGCTTCAGCTTTTACATATATCAATTTATATGTAGATGAATCCGGAACTTCTATTTTCATAGGAGAAACTGACTCAATAAGCCTTCCTCTTCCGGAAGGAATAAGAATTGATGAGAGGGGTCAAATCCTTGGAAGAACTAATGAAATAACAAATAAGCAAGGAGATATATGGACTTTCAAATATACGTTGTTTAGCGCAGAAATGAATATAATTTTTCCGGAAGGAACGACTATCTTAAACATCTCAAATCCCGGAGCAATAATATCGCTAGAGGGAAAGAGAATATCTGTTTTTGCTAAAGATTCTATAGAGATAAATTATAAGATTGAGGATAATAATACGCTATTATCTAAACTGCCTTTGGTTTTAGTTCTAACTGGAATTCTAATAGTTCTAATTGTCTTTCTTATCAATTATTCAAGAAGGGAGAAAAATTTTCCTGAAAAAAATGAAAATAAAAATAAGGAAAATCATAACCTTAATTTTCTTAAGCTTCTTAACGAAAGGGAAAGATTAATTATTAAGAAATTAAGAGAAACGGGGAAGGTAAAATCTTCTTATCTTAGAAAGCTTCTGAATATTCCTAAGGCTTCTTTTTCAAGACATGTTCAGGAACTTGAAAAAAAGAGGCTAGTAAAAAGGTCTGGGGATGGAAAAAACAAAATTCTGGAGCTAGTAGTTAAATAAAACTTACAATTCCTTTAGCTAAAAGAAGAAATGCAGGAATCCACAGGATTATTGAAGGAACTACAAGGAAAATTGATACTATTAGAGCAAAAGAAGATAACAAATCTATCCCGCTTAAAACATCACCTGTAATGATAAATAATCCCTTGATTAAAAGCAAGACAGAGCAAAAAACTATAAACTGAATAAATACCGGTATTCCAAATATCAACATTAGAAAAGCCACAGAAGATATTAAATCAATTAAACCAAGGACTTTTAGAGCAATCATAAAATCACACAAAAAATTACATTAATAAGTTTTGCTGTCCTCAAATGGTTCCAAAATGGTTCCAAAAAAGTTCCACGCAGGACTATTAAATATGGTTTATTACTTAATTCCATGAATAAACTAGTGAAAGGAGGTAAGAAAGAATGAAAGTTGCAATAATAATGGTTGCATTGCTAATGACTAGCATGTTTGCTATTCCAGTATCTTTAGCAAGAGATGATCGGGAAACAGTTTCTTTGGGAAATTGGGGAGACCGTTTAGAATCTATAGAGCTTGAGTTTGGAAGTAAGCTGTTCAAAATAGAGTTAATAGACACTACTCCAAACACTGCAACTATAAAAGTTACAGACTCAAATGGTTATTCTGACCAAAAAGTAATGGAAGAGGAAGAGAAGGAGACAATTCTGAATTTAGAAGTAACCTTGGTATCTGCAGGCAAGAGCGATGTTATGAATAGAAAGTTCGCTAATTTGGAAATAGAGCTAGAAGACGATTCTTCAAACAAGAGATCTGCTTCAGATGTGGAGATATCAACCTTTGAAGACTCATCTGCAAAGAAAAGAACAATAGTTTCTTCAACCGAATCTGCTTCGCTTTCAGAAGTTTACGCAGAATCAGGTTTAAGTCTTTTTTCAGAAGACGCAGATGAAATAGAGCTAGAAGACGATTCTTCAAACAGAATCTTTATTGCCTATTACGGATCTTCAGAAGACGCAAAGCTTCTAATTATAGAAAGAAGGAAGGTGGAATCTTCAGATTCTGACGAAGTTCTTAAAACAGAAAGCGACTTTAGAGGCGTAATAAAAACTGCTGAAGCTCAATACAGAGTTAAGGGAGAAAGCCTAAGCAATCTAGAGATAAAATCTCCCGGTTCAATTGAAGGATATGCAAGTCTCAACACCGAGAGTAAGATATTAAAGATTGTAATTGAAAACGCAGAGATTTCTGAATACGATATAGACCTAAAGAGAAGGATATTGCGTTCTTCAGAAAATAAAGTTATCGAGAAAAGGGGCTTTTTGGAAAGATGGATAAATTCGGGTAAAAGCGAGGTTCCTGTTAGTCAAGAAGCAAAAGCTACTGCTAGAACAGAAAAAAAATCTTTTGGTGAATGGATAAGATCTCTTTTCTCAAGAAAGGGTTCTAATTCAGGTTCTTCAAATGATTTAAGAGTTGAGGTGGATTCCTCAAATTCTAGAGGAAATTCAAATATTGAAATTGAAGTTGAATCAGAAACTGAAACAAATGAAGGAAATTCAGCAAACACAGACATTTCAGCAGGAGTGAATGCAAACCTAAACTTAAGAATCTAAAAAATTATTTTTATTTTATTTTTATTTTTTCAAAGCCATTCTGTTTATCGCAGGTGCCTTTGATGTTTTTACAATATGTTTCTCAACATTAGCCGTTTTTTCTGCTATTTTTTCCATGGCTTCTCTAGTAGCAGTCACTTTTTCTTTCTCAGCTTCCTTCTTACTCTCTTCGTCTTTCTTTTCTTCCTCGCTCTTCTCTTTCTTTTCTTCCTTAACTTCCGCTTTTTTCTCAACTTTCTTGTGTATCTTTTCTTGTCTTGCTTTTAGGAACTTGACATGTTCAGGAACTTCTACAAAATCAACTTTCACACTACCATCGTCTAATTTAGAAACTTTAACTTTAATCTTGTTAAATGGTTTTTTAACACCTCTAAACCACATCTCGTTATTTAGGTAAACATCAAGTTTTACCCTGTCAATATCTCTATCCTCCACTTTCATGTGTTTCGCAACAAACTTCTTTATGGCTATAACGCTTTTTCTTGTTCTTTTATATCTAGGAACTTTCATCCATTCTCTTCTTAAGGGAATTATGTATTCTCTGTTTTGATTATCTTTTGTCATCTTGCCTGTCATTTTAACCTAAATGCTTCTTAGTCATTCTCCTTGGTTTAATTTTCAACTTAGTTCTTCTCCAATGTCTTCTTATCTTTGTCATTTCTGACGGGTGCTTTCTTTTTCCTTTTCCGAACTTTTTAACAACTGCCCACACAGGAGCCCACTTTGTTCTTTTTACCTGTTTTCCCAACTTTACTTTTTTTTGATAGTGATGAGTCATTTTCCAACCTCTATTTTTTCCATAAACTTCTTTCCTTCTGCAGTCAATTTTCTACCTTTTTTTTGTCCTTCAGCTTTCTCAAGGAAACCTGCTTTTTCTGCCTGTTGCAAAATTAATCTTATTATTTTCCCCCCACCTCTTACAAATTTCTTTGGTTCGTTTCCTCTGTCTTTTCTTCCACCATATCTTGTTCTTAATCTTTGTACGCCAACAATTTCATGGATGTAAATTTGTCTAAGTATACTTGCTGTCCTTTTATACCAAAAATCAGGTTCATTTATAGGTCTGCTTTTATTAGCCCCGCTCTTAACAAAATCTATCCACTCAGGAGACTGAAATTCATCAAGTTTCTTCAATGCTTCAGCTAGTTTTGAATTATACTTCGCCGCTTCAATTGTTCGTATATTCATTTTAAAGACTCCCAAACTTAACGCTAAGGAAGCAAAGATAACTAAAAAATAAGGCTTATAAATCTTCTGTTCAAGCCTTTCCCCTTCGCATTATTATCGTAAATCCAACTATTCTATATGGGTAACTATGCTTTTTTTGTCCTTCTCTAAGCTTAACGCTTATTTCTTCACCCATTTCTCTGACTTTTTCTTTATTTCTATCAGCACCTTTCAATACGGATATTCTAACTTGTTTATGGTTCTTAAAAGCCAGCTTAAGAGACTCAATAATTCCTTCTGTTAAGCCAGATTTTCCAATTTGAAATTTAACTTCAGTCATCTTATGAATATCTTAAGAAAAAGAGTTTTTAAGGTATCGCTTCATCTTGTTTTTCTATGTTTTTAATTACATACACTGGTACCTTTTTCACAGGACGAAGTTCTTCTTTGGAGGCAATAAGTCCAGAATCGTCTCCAGGATTTCCAGTAGTGAAGAACTCGATGCCCTCCATTTCTTTTGCCTTTAAGTAATAAAGAAACTTACCAAGCCCTCTGTATTCGCGACTTGTCTTTTGCATTAAAGCTACCCACAGATTTCTATGTAGTTTAAGAAATATAGTCATTCCCACAAGTTTTCCATCTATTTCTACAAAAATCTTTTTATGAGGTATTTTATTCAAAAGATTTAACAGTCAATATTTGCTTTCAACTCAAATTTAGCATTCCTTTTCGTTTCTTCTGAATTACCAATTAATTCTTTTTGTTTAGACCATTCTTCAAGAAAATTCAAAATTTTTTCTTTCGGGTAATCATGAAGTAGTTGATAGTCATAGTTTTCTTTAAAATATTTTAGAGATTTTCTGAATGATTTGAAATCAGAACCTCTTAACTCTATGATATCTTTAGTGCGAGAGATATATTCATGTCCAAAAAATTCTTTATCTACCTTGAATCCATTTTTCAATAAAATGTCAATATCTTCATCTGTGGCATTACTTATAGACTGGCCTATAAAATTCTTCTCTTTTTTTGGTAGAAACAAAGGTTTTAGTTTTCCGTCTGCAACATCTTTATCAAAGACTATTTCCTCACCATTTCTCTTCTCAACAAAACAATTTGATGCCAAATAAAATGGGTTTGAGTCGCCTATTTGTTTTGCTAGTTTTTTACTAAGTTCAATAGCTTTAGCAGGGCTTATCTTTTTCATCATTATTCACAAATTTTTATTCCACCAGCAGGCAGAGCAGATAATAATTCTTCTCTTTTAGACTTTTTCTCATCAATTAATTTAAGTATCTTAGTTACTACTAAAGTCTTATCTTCCTTGCCTGGAATAACTTTCAAAAGTATTTTTTCCTTTTGAAGATTTTTTAGCGGAACTGCTTTGTAGAGGTTATTTTGTTTAACAAGTGCAAGTTCCAAACTGACTTCGATTTCTTTTATTTTTCCCCTAACCCCCCAAGTTCCTTCTTTCATTCCCTTTGTTTTATATACATCTTTGGAGCCAAAAATATGGACTTGAGTGTTCTTTTTACCTTCCTTCCAAGCTCTACTAAAAGCACCAGTAAAAATAGCACATTCTTCAATATCTTCCTTTTTTACTTTATTAATATCTTCCAATATTATAGAGAAAGGGCTTCCAGGATGTGCAGTATGCATTACAACAAAATCATTTTTATCTTTTTTTATCTCACCCATGATAAAGTCATTTTGCTCTGCATTCTTTCCACCAATAACCAACTTATTGTTAGTTGTGAAAAACCATCTGTATTTTTTATAATTTTGACTTAAACTCATAAACAATTATAACCAAAAGGCTTTAATAATATTAACAATCCAAGTTTATATGTGTAATCAATGTCCCTCAGGTAAAAACCAAGCCCATATTGATAGAAGAATGGATGCTGAAAGAATAGAAAGAGTTATTTTGCAAAAAGGAATGCGTGAAAATCCTGAACTAGCACTTGCCACAATTGAAGACTATGAAGGAAGCTCTTTCGGCTGGCTTAGACGGCCTTCTTTATCCTTCAAAGAGAGATGAATATTTTGCCGCTCTCGTTGTTGCAAGAGAAGAAGAATTATATGCTATCTAATTATCCCCTTATAGTCAAATCAAAGAAATCAGTAACATAAACTTCTGCATCTTTCTTAACAACTATATCATATCTAACAATGCATAATGGTGCTGTTTCAGGTATGCTAAATCTAACAATTCTATATTCTAAAGCCCCAGGAGGAAGCTGTATATTATCAGTAATTCTGCCTACAGGAATCCATCTTACACTCTCTGCTTCTTGAACAGTAAGTCCTCTGCAACCACCTATATCGCTTGCCTTTACTTCATAACTAAACCTTGAGGAAGACGTATCTCCTTGTTCTAAATTCTTGAACGCAAAGGCAACCCCAAAGGTATCTCCTTGTTTGACTCTTGCCTCATGATTAGCTAAGTAAACAACAGACTTACTTTCTTCTTCAAATAACTTTCCTATTTCTCCTTTTACTTTTTCATTAAGTTGTTCAACATTATACTTAGAGCCAGAAAATATTGTCTGTACCAAGACTAGTCCAAGAATAAGCATAGACATACCTATAACAATAATTACTATTGTTCCTATAGATAACTCAAGGGCTCCTTTTTTCATCATTGCAAACCTGTAATCAAGCCAGGGTTATTGGCTAAATATTTGAAAGCAATCATACCAAGAAGAGTAACGGCAACACTTCCAATAATTCCGACAATACTTAATATTTTAGCAACCCTATTCCACTCACCCTCTTTATTTTTTGAGAGAACAAGACCAACTACTCCTAATATAACACCAGCAAGGGGTTGGATTATAGCAAAAAACAAGCTCGCAAACCCAAAGCTCCAAGCCAAAAGACCTCTATGTCCATCACCACTTTCTTTCATAAACATACTTACTTTCTTTATTTTATAAAACTTGCTGTTCCGCCAGGGGGTGTTTTATATCAACAAACTTTTTGTTTGTATATCTTAGAAGTTACTAGAAAAACTTAGTTAAACAAATTAAGAATATGACTAAGTTAATAACATAAATAGCATTACATATCAAACATAATTTTTTGACCTTAAAATAAAGGGCATAAACAAGATAAAAAGTTCCAATAGCAAGAAGAATAGATAAATAAAAGACATATTCCCAAAAATTAAAATAACTAAATATTAGCATGGCTAAGTAGAAGAGAATTCCAAAATAATAATTTTTTACTCCAATTATTTTTCCATATTTGCTCTGGAAGGCTTTAGAACAAGAAATATTCTTACTTATATCGCAGGCAGGAACATAGCCAGAGTCATTGCTCTTTCTTTTATCAACGTACAAAGAGTAAATAGAAAGTAAAATACCTAAGACAGATAAGTAAAAAATTGCAGAAGTCATATGTTAATTGATTTTCTTATTTTCATACTTCTTTCTTTTATTGCTCTCTTTATTTTTATTACCAATGGAGAACCAACCATGTTAAGACCTATGAATATCAAAAGCCATCCAGGAATAATGGGGAGAAATATTCCAGCAGTGCCTATTATCACTAGACTCCATCCAATTGTAATTATCACTATCTCAATTATTCTTTTCAATAAAGTTCTCTTTTTTTTCTTTTTTTCTTTTTTAATCACTTTCTTTTCATGGGGATGGAGGGAATCGAACCCCCGACACCACGAGCTTCAGTCGTGTGCTCTCCCACTGAGCTACATCCCCGTATCAAGGTGAGAGTAAAATCGCTTTTAAATGTTTTTAACTTATAAAAAGAAGCGTCTTTCCATTCTTCCAAGGGGCCTGATTCCTTTAACACATTCCAAAGGTAATCCTTCGGGACAGACAACTGCTACAGTGGTCGGGTCATCTCCTCTTTGATATTTGAATTCAAAAATACTTTCTTCTGGCTCCAAGATGAAACCTTTTCGCTTCATGAGTTTGTCTACGATATCTCTTGCTCTCTTTCTCCTCATCTTTTCATCATGAACTAAAAACTCAATTAAATTGTGATGGGTCTCCACTGCCCCCCAAAACCAACTCGGAAAATAACCCAGTCTTTTTTCTAGATAATGGGTTCTAGCATTGCCTTCTGCATATCCTCTGGAGAAGCGCATAGCATCTTCAAAAGTATATTCTCCTCTAAGAGCTATGTAATGTTTAGATTTCCTAAAATTATTAGTTATTGGAGTAAAATATATTTGTCCTTTTATTCCAGGC
>CAZOGX010000024.1:0-9179 GCA_964579805.1 Candidatus Woesearchaeota archaeon
GCCACTGACGGTGCAAAAAATCCGCAGATTTTTCAGACCGGCAGGGGCATCTTACTTCATCGTAGCGAATCTCCGAGCCTGTGAGGAGAGTTGAGCAAGAATGAAGATGAGACTTTCTCTAGGCACAAAGAATTCATGCAAAGCACAAAAAATTGTCTCAGCAGACAGAAACATAATATCCTAAAAAAGCTTATAAATAATAAAAATATACATTCTAATGAAAAAATCATTTTACCTGTTTATTTTCTTAACAATAATAATTTTTTTCATCTCTAATGCGTCTGCAGCAATAAACTCCAAAGTAACACTTCAAGGCCCTCACCATCACGATGTCTACATTCAGATTGCAAAGCCTACTGATAAGACAATTATAGACACCGTGGTAGGAAATTTAGGAGAAAATGCTGAAATGACCTTTGATGTAATCTCTGACTTAAATCTTGATGAGTTAACTTTTTTTGTAGTAGTTAGATTATTCGGGGAGGTAGTAGAAGAAAGATGGTTTGAGAACATACCTATAGAATCAAACATTGAACTAAGTTTGTTCAATGAAGAAGAACTACAAAAAATGGAAGAAGCCGAAAAGGCAAGAGAATCAGATAATGTAGTAATCCAAGAAGTAGTTGAATCCGCTCCAGAAGAAATTGTAGAAGATAAAAAGATAACTGGGCTTGCATTCTTTTCAGAACTAAAAATTCTATCAGGAAGAAATCTTTATTATGCAATAGCAGGAATATTGTTCATAGGATTATTATTTATAGTAATAAGGAAAAGAGGAATATTTAGAAGCGGAAATCCTCCTCATGCAAGGAGCTATAGTTCTCTTGAAGATGAAATAAAAGATGCTCAAAGAAAAATAAAGGAAGCGCAGGAAGAAATAAGACAAATTAAAAAGATGAAGAATATAAACCCTGAACTTGAAGAAGCAGAAATAGAGTTCCAAAAGGCAAAAGAAAGACTAGATAAACTTAAAGGAGCAGAAAGGGAACCCCAGAGGAGTGTAAAAAGAGAGAGAAAACCCTTCACCTCAAATATTCAAGAACCTCAAACAAAAAAGCCAGTAGATGCATCCAACCTTCTAAAAGATTCGGAAGAAAAGCCTAGTTCTTAAGATAAAAGTCTTCCCATCTCCTGACTTGTTCCTCATCAAGGTTAACACTATCCTCAATTTGAATCTCCTGTTTTTTTCTTCTTAATAAAAATCCTAAAACAAGTCCAAAGAACATACCCGAAAGATGAGCAATATTTCCAACATTGCTAGGAACAAACACTCCTATTACGTCTCCAATAACCCATAAAACTCCTGCAACCAAGATAGGCATAGGCAACCCGAAAGCCCAGACGACCTGCATAGGCCTAACAACTATCAAAGCACCAATTACACCGAATATTGCGCCTGAAGCTCCAAGAGAAGAAGGATAAAAATTAATTGATATGATATTTGCAAGAACACCAGTTATAAGAAAAGTAATCAAAAATCTTCTACCTCCTATTAAAGTTTCAAGGATGCTTCCAAACAAAGCTAAAGCAAATAAGTTGTAAAGCAGATGAGGAATATCACCATGAAGAAAGATAGCAGTAAGAAAACGCCACAGCTGTGAGTAATGTTCTTCATCAAGCAAAAAAAGGTCTGTAAATCCAGAAACAAACGTTTGAAGTACAAAAATAAAAACAACCGCTACAGAAAGTTTCAAGGCATAAAATCCAAATTTCTTCATGAAAGCTAATAAGATACGATATAAATAAATATATCACTCAAGCTACAAGTCTTAAAATATGACGCCCTTCTTCTATCCTCTGAAGTCCAATAATATGTATTACTGCTTCAAGAGTATCTTCTGCCCAAGTTCTTTCTTGCAAAGAGAGAGAATTATCTGTAACGTCAGACAACCTATTACAAAAAGATATCAAATCCCGTTCGGGAACACAACTTCCTTCGTTATAAAGAGAAAGAATTGCAGAATAGGTTTCTTGCAACATTCCATAACAATGACTGGAAAGCATTTCAAAACAAAGAAAGTCTTATTTAAAAATTATACTTTAATTAGAAACGCACTCTTTTCCATTCCAACACATATCTATCCCGCAATCACACCCTTCAGTAATTGCTTGGGAACAGAAAACCTCCTCATTTCTTTCATACGAACAAGAATCAACACACCCATTACTAAATTCTCTCCAAGTACCTCCAAGTAAAATACACTCTTCTATTAAATCAACTTCATCACCACAAACGTAAGAACAGCTTTCATTCTCCTCAAAATATTTCCATCCACCAAAGCAATCCTTTGGTTCATCTCTGGAATGAAGAGAAGTGCAACAAATATCTCGGTCATATTGATAAGGATAACTACCACATACTCCTTCTCCTACTATGTTAGTCCTCTTTCCCAGATTATCGTTATTAAATACAAAATATCCAGCCATAAGAATCAAAAAAACTGCTAAGCATATTGAAATGATAATTATCTTATTGTTTCGCATTCTCAAGGGTTGTAATTCAAGTTTATAAATTTCACGAAAACCCACCATTAAAAAGCGTCTAAACACCTAATTCATATGGCTAATCTTATCCCAAAGAATCGTTTTTTTAAGATCTTTTTACTGGACGTAATGTAAAGAATAATTGAAGGTATAAAAACCTTAATACTAAACTAAACGCTTTTAAACCAATTATCACAGATATTATCATGGCGGATGTTGTGTAACGGTAGCATACCAGCTTGTGGCGCTGTTGGAGTGGGTTCAATTCCCACCTTCCGCTTTCCATATAAATTAAAGAAGATGATAATAAGAAAAGGAAAAATAACTGACTTAGAAAAAGTACATTATTTTCTAAACAACATAAAAGAAATAAGAGATTTTGAAGAAGGAGAAGAATACCCTATAGCGTGGGTAAAAAATCTATTAACAAGTAAGAAAGATAACATCGTACTAATTGCAGAAAACGAAAGAGGAGAATTAATAGGTTTTCTCATTTCACTTTTGCTATGTGGGGTGAAAGAAGCAGTATTAAACAATCTTTATATTGAAGAGAATTACAGAAAAAAAGGAATTGCAACGATGCTTCTCAATAAGTATGAGGATGAGTTAAAAAAAAGAAAATTTATATTTAGCATGTCTCTTGTTAAAACAAACAACATGAAGATGCAAAGTTTTAACGAAAAAAACGGATATAAAAAGGGAGATACTTTTCATTTTTATTATAAATGGGTATAAGAACAAAATCTTTATAACAAGCCCTTCTCTCATAAAGGTATGATTTTTGAACCAGAAACGGTAAAGGGATTTCAGGATCTGTTGCCTCCTGAATCGCTCAAAAGAAAAAAGGTTAAAGAAATTATAGAGAAGCACTTCTCCCTTTATGGTTTTCTTCCAGTTGAAACACCCTCGATAGAACTGGATGAACTAATGCGTCCAGAAAGTCTTGCAAGTGAGCAAGAAGATGAAGCAGTGTCTGATAGATTCAGACTAAAGGATAAGGGTGGAAGAAACCTTGGATTGAGGTACGAATTTACTTTTCAATTATCTAAAATTTTCAAACAAAACCCTAACCTAAAGTTACCATTCAAAAGATATCAAATTGGTTCAGTTTTTAGAGATGAACCTACCGGTCCAAACCGATTCAGAGAAATAACTATGTGTGACGCGGACATAATAGGCTCATCAGGGGCAGAGTCTGATGCCGAGTGTCTTTCTCTAGCTAATGATATCTTAAAAGAACTTGGAATAAAAGCAGAAATTGCAGTTAATAACAGGAAACTTCTCAACTCAATAATAGAAAGTGTAAAGATACAAAACAAAAAAGAGGTTATGAAAGAGCTAGATAAATTAGATAAAATAGGAGAGGACACTGTAAAAGCAAACTTAAGAAAATATGCGGATCCAAATCAAATACTTTCTTTATTTAAACTTCTTGAAAAACCAATAGAATTCTTCAAAGAGAACTTGTTCGAAGGTGCGGATGAAATAGATAAATTGCAAACAATCTCTAAATCCTATGGGCTAAAAGTAAAGTTCAGTCCATTTATGATAAGAGGGCTAGGTTATTACACAGGAAACATTTTTGAACTAAGAATAGAAGGACAAAAAGAAAGCATTGGAGGAGGAGGAAGGTATGACAAATTGGTAGGAAAATATTCTGGGAAAGAAATTCCTGCTGTAGGTATAGCCTTCGGTCTTGATAGGATAACAAGTTTAGCAAACATAAATCCCGAATCCACAAAAGCAATAATTATCTCAATAGAAAAAGACAAAGAAGCAATAAAACTAGCACAAAAAATTCGTTCTTCATCAGTTCCATGTATTTTTATACCTGAAAAACCAGGAAAATGCCTTGAATATGCCTCATCTTATCAGATACCTTATGCAATCTTCATAGGTCAGGAAGAAGTTCAAAAGGGAAAATTTAAACTAAGAGACATGAAAACTGGAGAGGAAAAACTTCTGTCAGACAAACAAATAATCTCCAAGCTTAAGAAATAACCTTCTTGGCTTCTTCCAAGAAAGTCAAATCTCTCTTAACTATAAATGTTTCTGCATAACCTTCAGTCTTTGTATTTTTCATAAGTTCAATTGCTTCATCCAATCCAATCCAAATAAGCTTGAAACCAGCATCTGTTTCTCCTTCATCTAAATCCAACTCTCCTTCAGAAATAACTTCAGCAAGAAAACAATAAGAGACTTGTTCAATGGAATAATGGCTCTTATATTCAATAATTTTACCCAGAGGTCTTATGTTTTTAATTTCACAGCCAGTTTCTTCCTTTGTTTCTCTAATTAAAGCATCTTCAACGCTTTCGCCATCTTCAATTCCTCCTCCTGGAAGTTTATAGAATCCTTTTTTAGAAACATGTAAAAGAGCAATCTCTCCATTCTTATCTAATATTACTCTAGCTGCTTCTCTAAGTTTATAATTGACGTTTTCAATCATAGGAAAGTTAAACTTATTATCGTCAAGTTGAATAAGAATCTTCATCTTGTTCCTCAACTTTATTTGAAAAGCCAGAATCAATTCCTACCCTTTCAGCTTCATCAGCAAAATCCTGTTCAATACTTTCAAAGCCCTCCTCGTGGTTTTCTAATTTATGCTCAATTTCCATCTCTTTTTCATGTTCTACTTGCATAGCTTCAATTTCAGCCATTATTTTATCAAGTTTATCCTTATTTTTATTCAAATAAATTTCCTTCAACAAAATCCAAATTTCTTCAAAATGCCCTTCTTGTTCAAGCCAAATCTTTTGCTGATTATCCAAATGAAGCAAACTTACAAAAACAGCAAGTCTCTCATCTCTGTTTTTTTCAGAAAGTTCGCTAAAAGGAAATCTCTCTTCTCTATTAGAAAATATTCCCTTTAATTTAGAGTAAACTTCAGATATTTTATTTTGGATATTGAAAGCATTTTTAGGAAGGGCTATTTCAGTCTCCTTTTCCTGCTGTCTTATTAAAATTTCTTTTTTTATCCTTCTAGTTTCAGTAGTTATTGCCTTACCTAAAGCACTCATAAGTTCTTGCAAAGTAACTTTTCTAAATCTTGGTAAAGGGGTACGTGGAACAATCTCTGGAAACTCATCATCATCAAAATCTAACTTGCCCTGCTCTATTTTCTTTTCTTCTTTTTTACCAAAAAGAATATCATCTAAACTTGGTATGTCTTGATTAAGAAGTATTTCAGACTTTATTCTCAAAAGAAGTGAAGCGGCAAGAAGAACCTTGGAAGAAACGAAAAAGTTTGCCTCTTCAAGCTCCCTAACTTTCTCAAGGTATCTGTTAGTTAGCAAAGATAAATCTATATTCCAAGGATCAAGTTGTTCAGTGTTTATTAAATCATAAATAATTGCCTGCCAACTTAGTTTCTCTCCAAAAAGCAAATCGTGAATCTGCTCTTGTCCTACTTTGCTACTGATTTGAACAGGCGTAGAAGGGGTCTCATCAACAATAAAATCTTTAGCCATAAATAAAAGAAGAAAAGATACTTTAAATCTTTAAGCATAAAAACCAATAAGTTCGGTTTAAACTTAGTTTCCTTTGAAAATAGTATCTTTCCTTATCTATCCTAAAAAGACAACAAAAAAGTCTTGTTTCTATTTAAGAGTTACAACAGAACCGAAAGGTTTAAAAATAACCTCTTTTTCTAAGATATATCACCTCTTTTTCCCCAGAAGAGGACGTTTCATCTATCTCTTTTGACGGATGGGACCTCCTCTTCTACGGGTTTAATGAACTTGATATCAGTTTAAAATTGGTTCTTCAAAGCATTCAAGAAGTCCTTATTATAGGCAGAATAGCTTATCCGAATCTAAATGAGGTGATAAACATAACAAAAATGCTTCTTTTAATAGTTATTTAAATTCAATAAAACCTAAATCTCAAGATTTAGTCATATAATAACTGCTGCAAAACACAGGGTTAATTTCCAAATTCAGTATAATTGCACTTACCACAATGCTTTCTTTTTTCCCTAACAGCTAAAAACACTCCTGGTCCACATCTAGGACAATGGCTTGCTCTAACAACCTTATCTCCAGATATTTTATATAAAGCATACTTCTTACTAGTAGGTTTGTTTTTATGAGGTTTTTTACCCTTGCTATCGGTCTTGCTTCCACCCTTTTTTGGCATTATTTAGGTCCTCCAGACTTCTTAACCTTCTTCTTTGGCTCTACAATTTCTTTATCGCCAACAGAATCATAAGCGAACGCTTCTATCTTGAACTCGTTATTTCCAAAATGGCCTTTAACAGATTTAACAACGATTTGTTCTTCAGAAGCATTAATTTTTTCTGATAGCTTCTTAGAAGCCAAAGCAAACCCTGGATTTCCATGATTTTGAAAGACAGCAACTATTTCCCTTCTCTTCAAAAGATTGTTAACAGACTCGTTAATTATTTTCATCTTAACCTAGCAGCAAAAATGCCTTTCTCCTTTATATTTAAATTTTGAGCAAGTTCGGACCTTTCAGGATTTATAACGAAAACCTTTCCCTTAAAACCTTCTACAAACTCGCTAGAAGAACACTTAGGGCATTTATTTCCTTCATAAATTGTCTTGCACTGCTTGCACGCCTTTTCCTTTGCCATTTTAAGCCACTCTCCTTTGCTCTTCAAGGGAAGCTTGCTGATGAACCTCTTGAGCTATCTCATAAAGTGATTTCATTTTTTCTTTACTCCTTTCTTATCGCTTTTTTCCGATTTAGCTGCTTTCTTAGCTTCAGCCTCTTCTTTTTTCCTTTTTTCTTCTATCCATTCAATTTTACCAAGGCCAGGCTGTCTCATAGTCAAACCTATCTTTGGTTCTCCAGCCTTATAACTTATTGCTACAACTCTCGCAATACAATTATCTCCAACTGAAAGGTTTCTCTTGCTTGATTTGCCTTGTAAAGTTCCAGTCTTGCTTAATGAAACAAAGTCCTCCATAGTTTGTGAAATATGTATCATTCCTTGGGTAGGACCTATTTGAATAAACGCTCCAAAATTAGTAATCTCTTTTATAGTCCCGTAAATTAATTCATGCAGTTCAGGTTTCCAAACCAAAACCTTAAACCGAGACTTATAATACGCTGCTCCATCTCCAGGAATAATTATTCCCTCTCCAACATTATCTACTGCAACAACAGAAATAACAAAACCAAGTTCCTTAGTAATATTATTTACGTAGCTATCATTAAGCTGTTTCTCTACAGACTCAAGAGTAGGAAGTCCAAAGTTTCTAGGTTCAACCCTAACATAATCCTCAACTTCTGCCAAATAGAACATAACTATCAGAGAAAAATGCGGTTTTTAAAGCTTTTCTATTCAATTCCTACTCTTCCCTGCGCATTAAATATGACTACCTTATTTGGAATATGTCTTTTTATTTCTCTATCTAATGTAGCAATATAATACCCTTCATTACCTTTTTTTATAAGCCAGTCATCCACTTTTCCCTCACCCATACTTATCTTCTTAACTTTTCTATTTTCTATCATCTGCAAAGCAACATCTACAGCAGTTCTATCGTCTCTAGAAGCACGATTACTTAACTTCAAGTCCTTCATCTCTTGCATTACTTCTCTAGGAATTTTAACCTTAAATCCTTGCTCTTCCAACTGTTCTATGAAATCAATTCTATCTCTAACACACGAAATTATAAAACTGCTATCTAATAAAACTTCCATAATAAAAGATAGAACTTAAAGTATTTTAATCTTACTAAGTTTTATATATAAAAGAACCGAATAGATAAAGTGAAAGAAAAAGAGCACTTAATACAAGTTCTAAACGAAGCAGTAGAGGCAGTCTCAATTGATAACTCTCTTTCATTACATAACTTGTCTGATCAAACCATTCACTCCGCATCAATATACCAACACACAGATTATACTATCACTGCAATCATCATCTACGCCTTATCAAAAATAATAGAAAGAAAATCAAATCTAAAAATAAAAAACTGGAACGACTATAGGGGAAAAATAATTTCCTTAATGCAGTTAGCGATTAAATCTTTAAAAGACAATAACCAAAAAGCTTTTCTAAACTATCTTGAGCAAACTAGAAAGACGCTTACCTCTTCTGTAAGCCTAAAACCTTATATCTTAGAAGTCTTGACAAAAGCATCCATAAACAAAGGAGCTAAAATATACGAGCACGGCATATCTCTGGAACAAACTTCAAAACTTCTTGGTCTAACTCAATGGGAGCTGACAGATTATATAGGTAGCAGAGAGCCTCCAGAATCAGGATATAACAGAACTATGAAAATAAAAGAAAGAGCTAGAATGGCTTTGGAGTTTTTTGATTAAAATGAAAGTGTTAATATTTGATTCTGGTCCGTTGATAAATTTCGCAATGAACGGAATGCTTTACCTTATAGAAAGGTTAAAAGAAGACTTTGATGGTAAGTTTATAATAACCAACTACGTTAAAGAGGAAGTCTACGATAGACCGGTAAATGTAAAGAGATTTGAACTTGAAGCGCTAAGAATAAAAAGTTTGATAGATAAGGGCGTTTTGGAAATGTCTTCTTCATTGGTTGCTGAAAATGAACTAGAAAAGGAAACGCAAACGCTTATGGACATAATTAATTCTTCATTAATGACTGAAGGACAAGAAATAAAGCTGGTCAGTCTTGCAGAAACATCTTGTATGGCGTTGAGCAATATATTAAACAAAAAAGAAGTGGAAAACATAATAGCCATAG
>CAZOGX010000025.1:0-9156 GCA_964579805.1 Candidatus Woesearchaeota archaeon
AGTCATAGTATCGGTTTTGTAACCAGCTTGTTTAAGAATTACAGAAACATCAGCAACAACTTTCTTGTAAGCATCTTCTTTCCAGTTAACTGTATCCATCTTATTAACAAGAACAGCAATTTGTCCAACGCCCATAGTTCTTAACAACCAAGCGTGTTCTTTAGTCTGTGGCTGAACTCCTTCAGCAGCAGCAACAGTCAAGAAAGCAGCATCAGCTTGAGAGGCACCAGTAATCATGTTCTTGATGAAGTCCTTGTGTCCAGGAGCGTCAATTATAGTAACTTCATACTTTTGAGTAGGTAACTTCTGATAAGACAAATCAATAGTAACTCCTCTCTGTCTCTCTTCTTTAAATCTATCCATAACGTAAGCAAACTCAAATCCAACTTTTCCGTGCTCCTTGGCAAGCTCTCTAAGTTTTTCAAGTTCTTGTGCAGGTAACTTTCCAGAATCAAACATAAGTCTACCTATAGTTGTAGATTTTCCGTGGTCTACATGCCCAACAAATGCAACGTTAATTACTGGTTTTTCTTTTGCCATTTTGTAAATTAATTTTAAGTAAATGTCTTTATTTTTTAGGGTATATAAACTTTGCTATTCCAAGTGGCAAAGGTTATGCCAAAAAATTATTTTTAATTTTTTGAGTATAAATCTTGCGGTAACTTTGCAAGATTTATGCCTGCGGACTCTGTTTGCAGAGTATAAACTTTACTCTTTTCGTTGTAAAGTTTATTCTATTGTTTCCCGCAAATATCTTCTTCCGCCTTCGCCATCAGAAGCGCCTTCGGCAATTATTTTGTCTATTCTTAAAGCATACTTTTTGTAAGCATGAATAGCAGAAGTATGTCTTGCATATCCAACAGCCTTAGCTATTACGGGGAAAGAAAATCTATCTCCGAATAACTCTCTTATCCAAAAAACACATGCTCTTCTTAATTCAACAATCTCTCTTTCGCGACTAATATTTCTTACTGATGTCAGTCCAATCCTAAATAAGGATTGATATGCTTGTTCTGTCGGCCTCCTACTTACTCTTTGTAAAACATAAGCAACGGCACAGCTTACTTCCATAGTTCTTGAGATTTCTTCAAGTTCTATTCTCTTGCGCATTAAAAAATGTTGATTATAGTCTTTAAAAAACTTTTACTTAATCAACTTATCAAAAAAATCAAAGTCCTTTTTCTCGCCGTAATATCTATAATAACTTGGTTTGTTTTTTATTTTCCACTTTAGTCTTTCCTTTATAATCTCAAAATCTCTTTCTTTAGGATTCCAATTATTTTTTAGAGAATCATTAAAATTCCTTAATTCTATATTTTTATTCGTCGCAAAACCTCTATTCCTCATCTCTTCTTTTATTAGTTCATGCCTCTCTTTTAAATATACAAGTTTATTTTTGAAGAATTTTATGTGTCCTTTCCCAAGACAATATTCTTCAGGTATTTTTTCAACAGAAGGATATTTTTTTACATACCCTATAAGCATCATAATCTCAAGATATTCTGCAACAAGATGTTGATCCGCGAGTTCTCTCGGAGAAATTAAATTTATTCTTACCATATTTATTTTGGAACTGTATTGCGACAATTAACGTCTACTAAGTATAGCCTGTCGGCTCTTTTAGCTAATAAAACATCCTCTAAACAATATCCACAATGTTCCTTAATTCTTTGTCTTATTCGTTGATTGCTCGCACCTGAAAAATATCTTCCAAAAGAAGTTCTCTCTTCATCTAAACCAGGAACTAAAATTCTTCCAGTTTCATCCCATAGCTCTAAAGAACACATTGAGGAATTAGTAATTCCAAATTCCAATGGACCGGGAAATAAAATGTTATCTCCTTCTCTAACTTCAGAGGCGTTAGATAAATAATCTCCCATGTTTATTGCCTCAAATCGAGGAGAGTCACAAAATTTTCTAAGAAAAAGGACACCTACACATGGTGACTTTATGACCAACCCAAGGATGTAAGGAATTAATCCAGAACCATTTTCTTGTAAAGCCATCGCACGATTTTCTGGAGAATATAAATCAATCATCCACTATTTTAAAAAAATTGATTTAAAAACTTTAGCAATATTTACCCATCGGGTGATCATCAAAAACTTCCTGTGAATCCGAAGACGGGCTTGGAGATGGACGTCTCGTTTTTACATCTTTTTCAATATCAAATTGAAAAGGATCTATATCTTCTTTTTTAACTTTCTTTCCTAAGCTATTAATATTTTGAAGTTCTGTTTTAATGAAGTTTTCGACTTTTTTAGACATAGAAATTCCATGTTTCTTGCAATGCTTAGAAAACTCTCCATAAACTTTCGCATCCAAATTAAATGTCTTTAAAGCCACTTTTCAACCTCTTCTTTTATGTTATTTATAGTTATTTAAGATTAATAAATGTTTTTATTCATAAAAAACCTCTATTATTCAATTATTAAAAGTTATTTAACTTTAATTAAGATTTGCAGTTTTATTTACTTCTGCTTGGAAAACGCCATACATTCCGGTAAGAGTCCTCTCTCTATCATTCCGAATATAGTTTCTTGCAGGACCAACCAATCTTTGTCTGGTTTGATTATGAGGTATACCTTCTACCCATTCTTTCGGATTAAACCCAGGGTAGCATCTTACTGCCTCAAGAATATATTCCCTAGCGTCTCGAGCATGACCTAGCTTTTGCTCCAAAAGCGCTATTATGAAATTAATACCTGCTCTATCTTTTGAATCCAAACTAGGGGTTATGCCCATAGATAAGTGATTAATTGCTTCTCTTATCCCAGCAGTCCCTGTTCCAGTTGCTCTTTCAATAATTATTCCTCTCCCCCTCTGTGTTGGTCTAATTGCTCCTTTCATATTCACTCTTTCTGACTTGCATTTATAAGGCTTTCTCTTCTTATTAATCTATCTTTCTCTTATTTTTCATAAAATTTATAAAAGTTCTTTGCAAGAAAGATTAACTATGGAAAAGAGAAGAACATTAGCTACTCTAATCGGGCTTTCAGGTTTAGCTTTGTCGGGATGCACAACAATAAAAAAAGAACTCGGACCAGTAGAATCTGTAAATGCAGTTGTTGCAGGCTTTTCTTATTCACCGCAAAGCTTAGTTTATGGAAGTACAACCAGCCCAACAGGTCTTCTTTTAGGAACAACTTCCGTGTTGATTCCTGAAAGGCACATAGTCATTCTTGATATTCCAGAATGGAAGAAAAAAGAATACGTAGATAATAGAGAATGGTATAATAGTTTTAGTCTTGGGGACAAAGTAAATTATTTTTTTCAAAGAAGATTCAGAACTAAATACGGAGATGATAAAGATAGGGATGGAAAGCCAGATATATTATCTAAAAAAGAAGAAAAAATAATCCCAGTAAGACTTGAGAAAAAAGAGTAGTAACTTTACATCAAAAATATTAAAAACTATCTTTTTATTCAAAATGAATGGTTGCTTTATCAGATCCAAAAAGGACTGCTGAAGAAATTATCTCTACTTATGGTTTTACTCCATCTCAAAGAAGATGGGTTATTGCTCGAACAGATAGTGTACTTTCAGACGCAGGATTGACTTTCGACCGATTATATGAATTTATAGGAGATTTAGCAAGCAAAATATCTTCTTCAAGTCCAGAAAGCTCAAGAATATTATTTTTTCAAGAAGCATGTTTAGAAGGATTAGCCCATAGAAATTCTACAGGAGATACAAAACCTATCGAGGAAAAAAGAAGTTTAAGAACAAAAGAGGTACTAGGTATTCTAGAATCTATATTAGGTGCAGATGAAATTTCTATTTTACGTCAAATTATTCAATGTAACGGATCTAGAGACCTTGAACTTAATCTATCTCCACAAGACTTGGTAGATAATGCAGAAGCTATAAAGAATTATATTGTTCAGACAGCGGAAAAATTCGCGCCAGAAGGAAAATTGCTCATTCCTCATAGACCAATAGTTTATGTCGGTTTTACTCCTTTTAGAATAAGATTTGGTAGAAGAAGATATCATGGAGACCCTCTAGCTTTTTTTAGAAGACATGATGTTTATAGAGATATGACTAAAAGAAAATTAAGAACTACTGACAAAGCGCTATACTTAGCACTACAAAAGGCAGGCCAGCTTGATCAGGCAGTAAAAGGAACCAACAGGAGTTTCGGAGGCGACCCGGAAAAGTATTTTCTAGAAAGAAGAGACTCTGATTTTAGAGGCGTAGAAACAGCTAGTCAGCTAAGAAAAGCAGACTTTTCTTTATTTATGGCTCTATTTAGAAGAGGAACTTTATATAATGTCGTGACAAAGTCTCCTCCACCTATTAGAAATAGTCCGCCAAATAAATTGAATGATCGACAAGTTCTAGAAATATTCTCTGCTTATTCAGGAGCAGGAAATAATGTAGCAGAAACTTCGAGAATCACAGGTCTTTCCGAACCAACAATAAGAAAGTATTTGAGAAAAGGAAGATTAATTTAGAATAGGGCAGAATGCAATATATTCTTTTCAGAGAAGTCTTAGAGTTAAATATGGAAAAGACAAAGATGACTATGGAAAACTGAATGAAATATCAAGACAACTAAGAAAGATTATCCCCATTGAATCGGAAAAATAGAGTAATTAATAATATTTATAGAAAGGAAAAGTATGTTTGAACCTAGACAAAGAAGTATTAACTTACTGGTTCTCTGCAAGACCTTTTCTATCTCTTATTTTTCTTATAACGTTAGTTTGCAATTCTGTTGGAAGTCTCTTGAAATGCTGGTCCATAAGAGAAGATATTCCTCTTCCTTCTGTTGCGGAACGTAAATCATTGCTCCACCCAATCATTTCAGCAACCGGAATTTGCGCCTTTATGAAAACAGAGGCTCCTTCCTGATTAACATCAATTAATATTCCTCTCTTGCTTCCAATGAGGTTGGTCATCCTTCCCATAAAGTCAATAGGTCCTTCAACAAGATGAGTTTGTATAGGTTCCAATAATCCTGCATTTGCTTGCTTCATGCTTTCAAACATGCCCAACCTTATAGCAGGATATATCTGTGCAGGACCTCTATGCATGTGGTCTACGTGAAGCTTAGCATCATGCAATATAAATTTAGTTTTGGTTAAAGGTTCTTTGGCTAGAGGACCTCCATCTATGACAAGCCTCCATCCATCAATTATTGATTCTATCACCTCACTCAATAAAACAAGACCTCTCGTTCTGTCTTCAAACATATTTCCTTTGTATATCTCTCTGACTTGTCTTGCTTCTTCAGATGAATATCCTAAATCTTCAAGTTTTTTCCAAACATCTTCTGCTTTTTTCTTTAATCTCATTTCAGGAAGTTTAGCTTCTTGTATTGCTTCAAAAACGGCATCTTCCATTGGCTCTATACTAACATTAAATATGTTGTGCCCATTAGGAGTCCTAACCTCAACAGATGGACTTGCCTTACCAACTGTCTCTCTGTAAACCACTATAGGTGGTCCAGTTTTAACTTCAAGACCCTTTTCATTTTTTATTCTCCCTTCTATAATTTCTAGGTGTAGTTCGCCCATTCCAGAAATCAAGTTTTCTCCAGTCTCTTCATTAATCTCAATCTTGATGCTTGGATCTTCTTTTCCAACTTTTCTTAATACTTCAATCAACTTAGGAAGGTCAGCAGACCTAGTTACTTCAATAGATTTAGTAATTACCGGTTGGAAAATATGTTTTATCTCTTCAAAAGGATGGATTTCCTCATTAGATATTGTATCTCCAACATCTGTATTCAAACCAACAATTGCTAAAACATTTCCTGCAGGTACACTTTCAACCTGCCTAGGTTTTATACCTTCGTAAACTAGAACTTGCTGGATTCTATATTTTTTCTTACTCATATTTGAAAATACTTCCATTCCGTTTTGTATAGTTCCAGAGAATAAACGCCCAGCGTAAACTTCCTTTCCAACTTTAGGGTCTATAATTATTCTAGTCACTACGA
This sequence comes from Candidatus Woesearchaeota archaeon, assembly GCA_964579805.1. Classification (GTDB taxonomy): domain Archaea; phylum Nanobdellota; class Nanobdellia; order Pacearchaeales; family GW2011-AR1; genus CAZOGX01. Next base: position 5,949 of record CAZOGX010000025.1, read on the forward strand.
ATGCAAGGTCTCCTTCTTTGTTGCACATCATCAAGTCGCCACCTATCTTGCTTTCCTTATCACCGCTCCATATTTTTGGAATTCTATACTTTTGAGCTTCAATAGGATTAGGAAGATGCTTAACAGCCATGTCAAGAATGACTTCATGTAGTGGAGCGTTTTCCCAGACCCACTTCTTTCTTGTTTCCTCATCTCCTTGATAAATATTATAGATGTCTTTAAAACTAACACCTCTCTTTTTCATATAAGGAACGGATAATGCCCAATTTTCTCTAGCGCTACCGAAAGCAACGCTTCCATCCGCAACACTTACTTGCCATTTTCTTCCATATTCTTCTTCTGCACTTTGAAGTATTAAATTATTGAAATCATTAATTAATTTCATAAATCTCTCTTGCATTTGCTCAGGCGTAACCTTAAGTTCTTTTATCAGTCTATCAACTTTATTTATGAACAAAACAGGTTTAACTCTTTCCCTTAGTGCTTGCTTCAAAACAGTTTCAGTTTGAGGCATTATCCCCTCTACAGCACAAATTAGAACAAAAGTCCCATCAATAGCCCTCATAGCTCTAGTTACATTCCCACCAAAATCTACATGTCCTGGAGTATCAATCAAATTAATGAGATATTCTTGTCCATGAAATTCGTGAGCCATAGAAACATTTGCGGCGTCAACAGTCATAAGTCTTTCTTGTTCATCAGCGTGTTGCCAAGTAGCCATTCCTTCTTCAAGGTCTCCAGCATTTTTAGAAGCCATCATTCCAGCAGCAGCAAGAAGATTGTCAGTAAAGGCAGTTTTTCCATGGTGAATGTGTGCAGACGTGGCTACATTTCTTATGTTTTCCTGTTTCCCAATAAGTCTTTCTATTTTCTGTAATCCTGTTTCTTTTTCTGCCATTTCAAAAATACTCTCTAGGTAAAATAAGAGAATGAAAGGTGATAGAAAAAATGCTTTTTAAATATTACCCTTAACAAACATTTGTAAGAGTCAGTGTCTTTATGCTCTTTCCTTAACTCAAAATCAATATAATAAAATAAAAAAATAAAATTTATGGAAAGCTTACTTGCCTCCCATCATTCCTAGGGCTCCTATTACAGCCAAAATTCCGCCAATTGCAGGTAACCAGTAGTTAGCTCCCCACCACTGACCAACAACAGCCAAAATTCCGCCAATCAAAGCGAGCCACATTTGCCATCCGCCGTTCATGTTAACCTCCTTTTAGCTATTAAAACCTCAAAATATGTAAGATAAATCTGTATTTAAACATTTAGAAAATTAAAATAAAATAAAAATAATAACTTTAAAATGATTTATTTCTTGAAGAGAGCAATTAGTTCCCAGATACCAGCTAAACCTACCAAGATATAGATTATCATTTCAAGAGTAGGCATTCCACCAAATATCAGGCTAACCAAGTTGAAATCAAAAGCAACCAGCCCCCAGTTCAAAGCACCGATCACTACTAAGATTCTTGCTACCCAACCAATAGTATTCATTTTTACACCTCCTTTTTAACATTATCAAAAGAATAAAGGAATATATAAATTATTCTTGATTAGAATTATCTAGCGGCATCTGCTTGCTTTTCTGCTTCATTTTTCTTTTGCATAGAATAGCTTTCCATGTTTCCATCCGCGGCAAGAGAGATTTCATCTGCTAGAGACTGAGACATTTTCTTTTTCTTTCCAAAACATTTCTGATATGCTCCTTGAACAATCCATCTTATTGCTAAGTTGACTCTCCTACTAGGGCTTACATCAACTGCTTGAGGATATCTTGCTCCACCATATTCAATAGTAGTTATCTCATCTCTCGGTGAAGCTGTTTCAATTGCCTTAACAAGAACTTGAACAGGATTTATTTTTTTCTTCTCTTCAATTATTTTCATTGCTTCCATAACTATCTTCATATTGCCTTTGTAATTACCGGAAGCCCAAGAAGTCATTATCCTGTGTTTTTTTCCAACATGCCCAGGAACAGCTATTCTTGTAGCAAGTCTCTCAAGAATATGCATCTTAGCTCTAGCAAACTTTCCGGTGTTTCTGCCATAAGTTCTAACGAGAAGTCGTGGTTCAATATTAACGTAAGGTTTCAAAGGTTCCTCTTTAACACTAACTTCCTTCATATCGTATAATCCAAGAACTTTAAATTCCATTTTATCTTCTTCCCTTTTCTATCTTACCTTTAACAAGCAACCTCAAAGGTTGATCGTTTACTTTAATTACAGCACATCTTATCCCTCTTATATCTCCTTTACTTCTTCCTTGCTTTCCACCAATTCTCTGAATGACTACTTCATCGTGTTCATCAATAAACTTTTGTGCAAGATTTCCAGGAATAAACGCCCCTACTTGCTTACCGCTCTTTAACAACTGAACTTTGCAACACTTTCTCATAGCAGAGTTAGGCTGTGCTGCTTCCTTCTGAAACTTATTTATCACTATGCCTTTCGCCTGCCAGCTTCTTCCAAGCGGATCAGATTTTTCTTTCAACTTAAGAACTCTTGATTTGTAAGGACTATCGCTCCATCTAAACTTTTGTCTTTTTCTCACAAGTTTTCTTCCACTCATCAATCCCATGTCTAACTCCTAATAAATAGCATTTATAAATCTTCGTAGAAAAATTGGTTTTTAAACCTTTTTCACGCATAACTAAAATAGAATGATTTAAAAAAGCGGGCAATACAAAGTTTTATGACTTTAGATTTTTTTATTCATCCAGAATATCCAGAAGAAGAGTATGGCTCAGTAAACAATAATTATGGAAGATATATCCATGCCTTAGAGCAAGTAGCTTCTTCTTCAGACGCACCTTTTCTTGTTTCAGTTTATCCTCATTCAGATGCAAGAATAAGACCAACTATACCTCGTGAAAACTTTGCTATTTCATGGCAAATTGGATTTTATGATTTACAGCTATGTACGACTGGATATATAGAACCGAATAGCTGGGATGCATTTACCAGTTTTTTATCTAAGAAACCCTCTGATGAAATAAGAATTCATGGAGCTTACGCAGGGCAATGTGTCACAGGGTTTGCAGTCCAGTTATTTGCTTATCTTCATAGGAAGGAACATTGGCGCAGTGATTTATTTGATGAAGAAAGTAATGAAAGAGAAAATAAACTTGAAAGAATTCACGTAAGAAACGGAGATTTTAGAAGATCCAGAATAAGATTTGGAGTGGTAGCTCTATCAGAAGCAAGAA